>NZ_JBRREC010000033.1:0-43554 GCF_056760015.1 Stenotrophomonas sp. STEN029
ATGTTTACTAATACCCATTTCGTGCCTTGGCGGGGTTGTCTTGCACCCCGGGTTGGGGGGTTCACGCCGCTCCTACAAACCTGACGCTCACTCAGCGCGCGCTTCCACACTTCACGCTCAACCCGGCGCTCGCCGTCCCAGCGCTCCAGCGTCCACACATCGCCTTCCAGGGTGTAGCGGAAGCTGTAGCTGCCGCCGTTCTCCAACGGATATGACGCCATCAACGGCGTTTCCACGTATTGCCCGTCAGCGCTGTGATACGTGCCTGAACCGCCGGCCCAGAACTTGCCATCGCTGGTGGTGGTGAAGGCAAAACGGCCATCGGCCAATATCTTGGTGCCGGCCAGCTTCTGGCTGGCGTAATCCACGACCTTCCCTTCCGGGTTGATGAACTCCCCGGACTGCAGTTGCCAGGCGCCCTGCAGGCCCTCGGCGCCGTGTGCGCCGGCAGCGCCCAGCATCAATACAACGGTGGCGAAAGAACGCAGCAGCATCGGCAAGTCCTGATCGGGATGGGCCCGCATTGTGCGCATCGCCGCTGCCCGAACGCCAATACCGGTTCATTGGCAACCTTTGGCGGGGCGCTATCATTGCCGCATTACACGAATCAACGGCGGCCACAACGTGCAGACCCTACTCACCCCGGTATCGATTGGCGAACTGATCGACAAGATCACCATCCTCGAGATCAAGGCCGAGCGCATCACGGATACCGCCAAGCTGGCCAACGTGCGCACCGAGCTGCAGGGCCTGTGGCCGCTGTGGCTGTCGCAGCAGGAAGCGCGCCCGTCGCTGAGCGCGCTCAAGGACCAGCTCAAGGCCATCAACGAGCGCATGTGGGAGATCCAGGACCGCCTGCGCGAGAAGGAAGCGGCGCAGGATTTCGGTGCGGAGTTCATCACCCTGGCGCGCGGCGTGTACGGCACCAATGGCGAGCGCATCGTGGTCAAGAACGAGATCAACCGCGTTGCTGGTTCGGCGCTGGTTGAAGAGAAGCAGTACCAGGGCGAGTAAGCGCCCTGCCCCCCTCCCTTTCGCGCAGCGAAGGGGAGGGTTGGGGAGGGGTGCTCTCAGCGGCAACCTAAAAGCCTCAAGCAAAAACCAACCCCCTCCCAACCTCCCCCTTGGCTACGCCAAAGGGGAGGAGCCAAGCGCTGCCGGCCACGCAAGCAGCCCTGCCCCCTCCCTTTCGCGCAGCGAAGGGGAGGGTTGGGGAGGGGTGCTCTTGGCGGCAACCGCAAAGCCTCAAGCAAAAGCCAACCCCCTCCCAACCTCCCCCTTGGCTACGCCAAATGGGAGGAGCCAAGCGCTCCCGGCCACGCAAGCAGCCACGCCCCCTCCCTTTCGCGCAGCGAAGGGGAGGGTTGGGGAGGGGTGCTCTTCGCAACAACCGCAAAGCCTCAAGTAAAAGCCAACCCCCTCCCAACCTCCCCCTTGGCTTCGCCAAAGGAGAGGAGCCAAGCGCTCCCGGCCACGCAAGCAGCCAAGCCCCCTCCCTTTCGCGCAGCGAAGGGGAGGGTTGGGGAGGGGTGCTCTTCGCAGCAACCGCAAAGCCTCAAGCAAAAGCCAACCCCCTCCCAACCTCCCCCTTGGCTACGCCAAAGGGGAGGAGGAACGCCAGCCTCGCCAGAGGCTCAGCGCAGCACGCTTAGAACGCTATCTGCGCCCACAAGCCGGCTTCATGGCTTTCCAGCGACTTCTTCGCTGTCTCCTGCTTCAGCTGCTTGCCCACCGCCGCCAGACGCAGGTGCTTGTTCGGTTTCCATTCCACACCGACCATGTGATACCGCTCGCGGGTACGCGGATCGATGTCCAGGCTCATCCGGGTTTCTTCGTGGCGGGTGAACACTGCGTACTGCGGGCTCAACTGGTAACTGCCCCACACCGACCAGCCGCGCTGGTCGTCGCTGCCCGGCTTGACCACCCGGGTCCAGTCCTCGGCACGGAAGTACTGCGCGCCGATCCGGCCACGTTCGCCGACCCAGCTGGCCATCGCGTTCCAGCGCTGCGCGGTGTGTTGCCGCGGCATGTCACCCGCATCCAGCGCACGGGTGCCACGGTAGCCGCCCAGCGCCAGCTCAACTCCCTTGGCCGGCGCCCAACCTACCCGCGCCTCCACGTCCGGGCGATTGCCCAGGCGCGGCTTCTGGTAACCACCACCGGTGACCACCGAGGCGGCATAGGTGAAATCGCCGCGGGTGTACTGGCCGTGCACGCCGTAGTCGGCGGCATTGCCCATCTTGCTGCGGGTGATCAAGGCGCCATCGACGTAGCGGTAGCCATCACGTGCCGACTCCTGCTGGATCCACGGCAGCGGCGCATTGCCCAGCCGCAGCCAGTTGCCTTTGCCGAAGCTGCGCTGCAGGTAGGCATGGCGCAGCCACACGTCGGTGGGGTCGCTGTTGCGCAGCCACTGCACGTCGGTGGTCACCTGCGCCGTCCAGTGCTGGTTGAAGCGGTGATCGACGGTGATGAAGGTGCGCTTCAGATCCAGCGCCAGGCCTTCATCGTCGGTGACCACGCCATCACGATCCAGCTGGCTGGCGTTGACGAAGATCTGCGCCGACACCTTGGTGGCGGGCGCTGCATCCTGGGCCCAGGCCACGGCCGGCAGGCACAGTGCAGCCAGCGCGGCGGCCAGTGCATTACGGGAAACAAACTGCATCACTACTCTCCTGGTGCCAGCCAACGCTGGCGGTATGCGATCTTTCGGGTAAGTACCTGGCAGCCGTTCCTGCGCGGCTGCCAGACAAGCAGGCCGCCTCATCCAGCCGCCCAGCGCTCACCGAGACCACGGGTGCGGCGCCGGTGAAGCAAGGTCTTTCACACCGGGGGCTTTCTGGCGCCAGCAGCGTGCCGGTGCAGGCTTTGAACGGGGTGCTTCCCCATAACGGCAGCGACGGGCATTCATTGACCCCTCTCTTGCCCCCTCGCCCCCTGTCACCACGCCTGCTGGTACGGATGCGGTGGCACGGAGCCGGGCTGGCTCGCGAATCGACTTCCTGAAGCTGGTTCATGTTCCCTGCCTTACCCGAAGCAAGGCCATTGTCGGCAGGCCAACGCCAGCCGACCCTGATCAATATCAATGCCGTTGGCGGTTCGTCGCCGATCCGTTGTGCGCCAGGCCACATAACCGTGCTTCCGCTGCGTGCAAGGACGGCTCGCAACGGAGTTTTTGCAGGACCGAAACATTGTCCGGCGCAGAATCGATGTTGCCCTTTACCGCGGTTCCACCGAAGGCGGCCCCACGCCGCCCACCCTGCGAGGCCCGACATGTCTTACGTAGATGGTTTCCTGGCCGCCGTGCCGCTGGCCAACAAAGCCCGGTTCATCGAACACGCGCATATTGCCGATGCCCTGTTCATCGAGTTCGGTGCCTTGCGGGTGACCGAATGCTGGTCCGACGACGTGCCACACGGGACCCTGACCGACTTCTACCGCGCCGTGCAGGCCAGGGACGATGAAGCGGTGGTGTTCTCGTGGATCGAATGGCCGGACAAGGCCACCCGCGATGCCGGCATGCAGAAAATGATGGAAGACCCACGCATGGACCCAGCCACCAATCCGATGCCGTTCGACGGCAAGCGCTTGGTCTATGGCGGCTTCATGCCGGTGCTGCATCTGGGCGATTAGGCTGGTGCAGCTTTGCAACTACGGGTAAGCGCAACCGCTGGCCGGACACGCCGGATCTGCAGGAATGGTCGAACGCGATCGCTACACGTTTGTGGGAGCGGTGTAAGCCGCGAAGCAGGCACATCATCAGATGGCATAAACGCTGGTTGCTTCAGCGATGTCTGCTTCGCGGCTTACGCCGCTCCCACAAAAGCAACGGCCCGGGCTATATGCCCGACGACAGCTACGGCCGCGCCGTTACTGCGCCATCCCCAACACGTACATCAGCACCAGCAAGGCGAGCACACCCGCGAGCACCGCGAAGAATATCTTCCACGCGCTATACGGACGCTCACCCGCCAGTTGCCCGGTATAGCCGTTGGCCAATATCTGGTAGCTGCGCGAGCCATAGGTGTAGCTGACCAGCCACACCGGCACCAGGATGTGCTTGAAGGTGCGCTTGCTGTACGTGGCCTGCACCTGCAGGTTGCGCTGGGTGTCGCCCGGCACCTGCTCGGAACACAGGTAGCGGGTCTGCGTCTGCATCTGTTCCTCACCCTGCCGCGCGGCCTGGCGCAGATCCACCTGGTAACGCTCCACCGTCCAGCCGCGCACGAACTCGGGTGAATACGGCTTCAAATCGGTGGTGGTCGGAAACTGGCCGATCTTGCCCAGCAGTTCCGGATGCACGCCTACCGTGCCCGGCACCAGCTCATCGTCGAAGAAATGCTGCAGCGAACCAGATGCCGGTTCCCAGCGCACACGCCGTTCCTGGCGGGTCTGCGTATTGCCCTTGGAATCGCGGTAGCTGACGGTGACGTAGTAGTAATACCCCGCCTCGGCAGTCCAACGCGCGGCGACCTGCGCGTCGAACGTCCAGTACGGCAGGTACATGCCCTTGAGCGTATCGGTCAGCGCCGCGCGCTTGAGCTTGCTCGGCGCGAACCAGCGCGTGCCATACCACTTGCGGATGATGTCGCGGACCTGGCCGTCGCTGATCTTGAACGGCAGCACGCTCTGCGGGGTGATCGCATCGCCCAGCGACTCATGGTCGATGATCGATGGCGAACCGCAGAACTCGCAGCGGTCGGCCACCTTGCGGTCGACGAAGACCGAGATCGCATGACAACTCTGGCATTGCACCTCGCGCGGCTGCGCGCCATAGCCGCGTTGCTCGGCCGGGGTGGCGGCCATGCTCTGCAGCATGCCGACCACACCGCCCTGCGGCTGTGGCGGCAACGGTGGCGGCTGGTTCGCCTCGTCCTGCAGCCGCTTCAGTGCCGCCAGCAGGTCCTGCTCGACCACGCCGGTACTGCCATCGCCCACGCCCATCGCTGCCTCCGACAGCGGCACGATGGTGCCGCAGTAGGGACAGGCCAGGGCTTGCTTGCCGGCATTCCATTGCAGATCCCCGCCGCATTCCGGGCAGGGATGTTTGCCAACTGTTGCGTTGTTCATCAGCCGCGCAGGAACTCTTCCAGTGCCGAGCGGGCGATGCGGGTGGCATTGCCGATCTTGCGTGCCTTCAGGTCACCTGAAGCGATCGACGCCATCACGTCCTCGACCGATACCGACAAGGCCTGTGCAGCCTGTTCGGGGGTGAGCACGTCCAGCGCCACGGCATCACCGGCAGCCGGCAACGGCGGCGGCGCAGCAGCACCCGGCACCACCGGCGCACCGGTCTGCATGTTGCGCATCATCTCCTGCGCCATGCCGAAGCCCATCGCCATCTGTGCCGGCACCGCAGCGGCGGCTGCACCTTCGCCGCCCTCGCCCATGCCGTGGCCCATCTGGTACTTCACGTAGTCGTTGAGGTTGCCGATCACGCCCATGCTGGAGCGCTTGTCGATCGCCTGCTCCACTTCCGGCGGCACCGACACGTTTTCCAGGATGAAGCTGGTGATCTCGATGCCGTACTTGTCGGTCATCGCCGGGTTGATGATCGGCAGCAAGGCCTCACCCAGCTCGGAGTAACGCGAGGCCACATCCAGCGCCGGCACGCCGGCCTTGGCCAGCGCCTCGGTGAACACGCTGACGATGCGCGAACGCATGGTGTCGGCGAACTCATCCAGGCGGAAATTCTGGTCGGTACCGGCCACTTCCTTGAGGAACTTCGGCGGGTCGACGATACGGAAATCGTAGGTACCAAACGCGCGCAGGCGGACCACGCCGAAATCGGCGTCGCGCATCATCACCGGGTTGGAGGTGCCCCACTTGTTGCCGGTGAACAGGCGCGTGTTGAGGTAGTAGACATCGCATTTGAACGGCGATTCGAAGCCGTACTTCCAACCCAGGATGGTCGACAGCACCGGAATGTTCTGGGTGCTCAGCGTGTGCTTGCCCGGGCCGAACAGATCGGCGTACTGGCCGGCAGCGACGAACTGCACCATCTGCGACTCGCGCACGATCAGTTGTGCGCCGTTCTTGATCTGGCGGTCGTCATCCGGCCAGCGGTACGACAGCGTGTCACGCGAGTCATCGGTCCACTCGATGATCTCGATCAGTTCCTTTCTGATGAAGTCCAGAATGCTCATGCTCAGTCCCTGGTCGGCAAGGCTCCGATTCTACGGCGGGAATGTTAAGAGTGCGCATGACGCCGCGCAGACATGCCGTGGCGCAGCATGGCCGCATCTTCCGGAGCTGCGGGGACGTCATGCGTGTTCTGACCCTGTTGTTGACCACGCTGTTCGGGCTGGCCCTGGCAGTGGGGGGCGCCTGGCTGCTGGCGCTGCACGGCAGCCCGTTCTACCTGCTGAGCGGACTGCTGTTGTTGGCCGTCGCCTGGGGGCTGTGGCGACACCGGCGCTGGCCGACCTGGCTGTACGCCGGCTGGCTGCTGGTGCTGCTGGGCTGGTCGCTGTGGGAGGCCGGCCTGTACTGGTGGCCGCTGGCCACCCGCGTCGGCCTGCCCGCCCTGCTCGGCTTGCTGATGGCCTTGCCCGCCTCGCGCCGCTCCAGCCCGCGCGGCTATACCGGCCCGGCGGGCTGGCCGGTGCTGCTGGCCTCGCTGGGCGTGGCCGCGGTTGCCTTCGCTGGCATCCCGCGTCACCTGCATGAGATCGATGGCCGCCTGCCGATGGACATCGTCAACGCAAATCCGGCCCTGGGCAACACCCAGCAGCCGGAGGGCGAATGGCAGGCCTACGGCCGCAGCGGTTACGGTCAACGTTACTCGCCGCTGGCGCAGATCACCCCGGCCAATGTCGGTCAGCTGCAGCTGGCCTGGCAGATGCAGACCGGTGATGTGCGCCTGCCGCAGGACGTGGGCGAGACCACCTACGAAGTCACCCCGCTGAAGATCGGCAACACGCTGTATCTGTGCACGCCACACAGCCTGGCGTTCGCGCTGGATGCGGACAGCGGCAAGGTGCTGTGGAAGTTCGACCCGGGTGCTGGCATGGAACCGCAGCGCCAGCACCAGACCTGCCGCGGGCTGTCGTACTACACCGAAACCGCCGCCCCCGCCGCAACAAGCGCAGCAACCGGCGTGCACACCTGCAGCAGCCGCGTGTTCCTGCCCAGTGCCGATGCCAAGCTGCATGCGCTGGACGCGCAGACTGGCGAGCACTGCAGCGACTTCGGCAACAACGGCGTGCTCGACCTGCTGCACAACATGCCGTTCAAGCAGGCCGGTTACTACTATTCCACCTCGCCGCCGCTGATAGCAGGTGGCAAGGTGATCATCGCCGGTGCGGTCAACGACGACTATGCGATCAACTCGCCGTCCGGGGTGATCCGCGCCTACGACGTGCACAGCGGCCAGCTGTTGTGGAACTGGGACTCGGGCAACCCCACCCAGACCGCGCCACTGGACCCGAACAATCCCAACCAGGTCTACACGCCCAGTTCGCCCAACAGCTGGTCGGTGGCCAGCGCTGATGAAGCACTGGGGCTGGCTTACTTCCCGATGGGCAACCGCACCCCGGACCAGCTCGGCATGTACCGCAGCCCCGCCGAGGAAACCTACGCCTCATCGGTGGTGGCACTGGATATTGCCAGTGGCCAGGTGCGTTGGGTGCAGCAGTTCGTGCACCACGATCTGTGGGACATGGACACCCCGGCGCAACCGGTGCTGCTGGATCTGGATCTACCGCAGGGCCGCGTACCAGCGCTGGTGCAACCCACCAAACAAGGTGACGTCTACGTACTGGACCGCCGCGACGGCAAGCCCCTGCTGCCGATCAGCCAGCGCACCGCACCGCAGTACGTGGACATACCCGGCCAATTCGCCGCACCCACGCAACCTGCGTCCGCGCCGAGCTTCGAGCCCAAACCGCTGCGCGAAGCCGATATGTGGGGCGCGAGCCTGATCGACCAGATGCTGTGCCGCATCCAGTACCGGCAGCTGCGCTACGAAGGCCGCTACACACCGCCGACGCTGCAGGGCAGCCTGATCTATCCGGGCAACTTCGGCACCTTCAACTGGGGCAGCGTGGCGGTGGATCCGCAGCGGCAGGTGATGTTCGGCATGCCCACCTACCTGGCCTTCGTCTCGAAGCTGGTGCCCAAGCATGAAACCAGCGGCCGCGAAATGAACAAGGGCGAGCATGGCTTGAACGAGAACAAAGGCGCCGATTACGCCGTGGAAATGACGCCTTTCATGTCTCCCATTGGTGTTCCCTGCCAGGTGCCGCCGTGGGGCACGATTGCCGCCGCTGACCTGCGTACCGGCAGGATCGCCTACCAGCACCGCAACGGCACCATCCGCGATCTGTCACCGCTGCCCTTGCCGATACGCATCGGCGTGCCCGGCATTGGCGGACCGATGCTGACCGCAAGCGGCGTGGCCTTCATGAGCGCGGCCACCGACGACAACTTCCGCGCCTACGACCTGGCCAGCGGCAAGGTGCTGTGGGATGTGCGTATTCCGGCCGGTGGGCAGGCCACGCCGATGACTTACCTCAACAGCCAGGGCGAGCAGATGGTGCTGCTGGTGGCGGGTGGTCATGGTTCGACAGGGACCAAGGCTGGCGACTATGTGCTGGCGTACAAGTTGAAGAAGTAGGGGCTTCTGCGAGTGAAGCAGGAGCAGAAGCACCCCTCCCCAACCCTCCCCTTGCCTTCGGCAAAGGGAGGGGGCGCAAGCAACAGCCTCAAGCCTGCATGATCAGCCCCCTCCCTTGCGCAACGCGCAGGGGTGCTTTTCGCGAGGAACCCAATCAGCCCTGCACCATCTGCTCCCTCCCTTGCGCAACGCGCAGGGGAGGGTTGGGGAGGGGTGCCTTTCGCGAGGAACCCAATCAGCCCAGATCAATCCGCGGCACGTCATACCAGACCGCACCCGGAAACCGCTTCAATACCCAGTCACGAATGAAGCCACGGCTATCCGCCGCAATCACTTCATCACTGCTGTCATCGCGGCTGTTCCAGGCCACGCCATGCAAGGCGATGCCACGCGCCGCCAGCGCTTCCAACGACAGCAAGGTGTGGTTGATCGAACCCAGGCGCCCGGAGGTCACCAGCAACACCGGCCAGCCCTTCTGTGCGACGTAGTCAATCGTCAGCAGCTGCTCGGTCATCGGTACCATCAAACCGCCGGCACCCTCGATCAGCACCGTCTCGTAGCGCTCACACAAACGCGCCGTAGCGCTTTCAATTGCAGAAAGATCCAACGTCCTCTGCTCCAGACGCGCGGCCAGATGCGGCGATGCCGGATAGGCAAACAACGCCGGCATCGTGGTGCCGTCGCGGTCCTCTTCAAACAATCCGGTGCCCATGATGCGCCGATGCAGCAGGATGTCATCAGAGGCGGCCACACAGCCGGTCTGTACCAGCTTCTGGGTGATCACCTCCTCGCCCTGCGCCGCCCATTGCTGCGCGAGCCAGCCGGTGACAACCGTCTTGCCGATCTCGGTATCGATACCACTGACAAACACAATCTTGCCGCTCATGCGCACATATCCTCTTCCTGCAGGCTGGCCACCAGCGCGACCATGCCATCGCACAGCTGCTGCAGCTGCGCATCGCCGATTACAAACGGCGGCATCACATAGACCAGCCGGCCAAACGGCCGGATCCAGATGCCGTGATCCAGCATCCGTTGCTGGATGCGTTCCAGACGCACCGACGTCTTCAGTTCGATCACGCCGATGGCCCCAAGCACGCGCACATCGACCACCTGCGGCAAGGCGCGCGCGGGTGCCAGGCGTTGTTCAAGATGTTGCTCGATCGCCGCCACCCTGCCCTGCCAATCCTGCGACAGCAGCAGCTGCACCGAGGCCAGCGCCACCGCGCAGGCCAGCGGATTGGCCATGAAGGTCGGCCCGTGCATGAACACGCCCGGCTCGCCGCTGGCGATCACGTCGGCAACCTCGCGCGTGCACAGTGTCGCCGCCAGGGTCATGTAACCACCGGTCAGTGCCTTGCCGATGCACAGGATGTCAGGGCTGATGCCCGCATGCTCGCAGGCAAACAAGCGCCCACTGCGACCGAAACCGGTGGCGATCTCATCGCAGATCAGCAATACATCGTGTTCGCGGCATAGCCGTTCCAGCTCACGCAGGTACTGCGGATGGTAGAAGCGCATGCCACCTGCGCCCTGCACCACCGGCTCGATGATGAAGGCAGCCAGTTCATCGGCGCTTTCAGCAAACAGCTGTGCGAGCGCTGCAATATCGGCCGGATCCCATTCCTCGCCGAAACGCGTCTGCGGCGCAGGCACGAAACGGCGTGTCGGCAGTGAAGTGCCAAACAAGCCATGCATGCCGGTAACAGGATCGCATACCGACATCGCGTTCCAGGTATCACCGTGATAGCCCGAGCGCGTGGTGGCGATATTGCACTTGCCCGGCTTGCCGCGCGCAGCCTGGTACTGGATCGCCATCTTCAGCGCCACTTCCACCGACACCGAGCCGGAGTCCGCGTAGAAGATCGCGTCCAAGCCCTTGGGCGCGATCTGCAGCAGCTGCTTGCCCAGCGCGATGGCCGGCTCGTGGGTAAGCCCGCCGAACATCACGTGCGACATGCGGCCCAGCTGGTCAACCACCGCCTGGTTCAGCTGCGGATGGTTGTAACCATGGATGGCGCACCACCACGAGGCCATGCCGTCTATCAGCCGGGTACCATCTTCCAGCTGCAGCAGCACGCCATCGGCGCGGGCCACCTTGAGCACCGGCACCGGGCTGCCCAGGGCGCTGTAGGGGTGCCACAGGTGTTCACGGTCGAATTGATCAATCAGCATCGTTCAGTACAGCTCACGCCGCGGGAAGGCGGCTTGCAGGGGGCGTACCTTACCGCTTGCGCGGCTGGCCTGCATGCATCAGCGGCAACGGGTTGAACGGGCCATCGCCGCCATAGATGCCGTAGTGCAGATGCGGCGGCGTACCGCGCGCATTGCCGCTGTCACCCACGAAGCCCAGCACATCCCCAGCCTGCACGATGCGCCCGTAGGCCAGCCCTGGCGTCCAATCCTGCAGGTGCGCGTAGTAGTGCCTTTGCCCGGCCGGCCCGATCACCCACACCTGACGCCCGCCCAGGCCGCTGTCGCGCACAGCTGCCACCACGCCCTGGGTGGCGGCGACAACCGGCGTGCCGCGTTTGGCGAAGATGTCCACGCCATGGTGCTTGCGGTCGCGCCCGCGTGGTGCGCCGAAAGTATCGGCAATCTGCCGTGGCTTGATGCCCTGCACCGGCACGGCTATCGCCGTTGGCGCTGGCAGGCGGGAGAGCTTCCAGCCTTCGCGGGCGACCACGGTGAAGGGCTGCTGCCATAGCCAGCCGCCGGCAAGCGTCAGCACTGTAAGCAACAAGACGATGCGCACTGTTCGCGGCCAGTTGGTTTGATCGGAAGAGTTCAAGGTCGTCTGTTGAATGTCTACGGAGTGGCAAAAGCTAACCGCAGCCAGCGACGGATTTCCAGAACTTTTTCAACGCCAGGCGCAGGCATTCAGCACTTCAAATTCGCTTCACATTGGGCGCATATCCAGCACATGCGACGTACCTAGAATTCGCCTCCAACAACCCAACAAGCATGCATCCCCGAGATGGAAATTCTCTACTTCATGGCCCGGACGCCAGCACTGCCAGCGGCGCTGTATCTGCTGATCCTGGTTGCTGCCTGGTGCTTCAGTCGCTTGCTGTTCGATGCCCTTTCCATCTTTGGATTCATTGGGTTGCTTATGGCGTTCCTGGCCAGTCATGGTGAATCGGCCATGGTCATCGCACTTATCGCCCTCATCCACCTGTCACTGACCTTCGCCGGTAACAGGAAGCAAGGTAGAAGCAGCATCAAAGCGCAGGCACCCGCCGAAAGCCGCTGACGGATCGGCACCAACGCCGTTTTGTAGGAGCGACGTGAGTCGCGAAACTGATGGACCACCAGATCGCAATCGATATGGCTGCTCATTGATGCCAGCTTCGCGGCTGATGCCGCTCCCACAAGGGCACCCCGCCTTCTTGTGGGAGCGACGTAAGTCGCGAAGCTCACACACCATCAGATCGCTGGGCAACTGGCTGCCAGCAGTTCCCGGCTTCGCGGCTTACGCCGCTCCTACAAAAACGGCGCGCTCTCCCACAAAGCCGGGCCCTGTCAGAACGACGCCTGCACGGCAGCTTCCCAACGTGTGCCAGCGGCCTGATCGCCAAACAGATCACGTGCCTGCTGGTCGGTGAAGTGCCCACTCAACCGCAGCTCGATCGGCGCTGCCACTGCCCAGATCGCACTGACCTGTCCGTGGGCGTAGCCACCGCCCACCGCATCCTGCAACTGGTACCAACCAGCGGTGGCCTCAAGACGCAGTTGCGGAGACAGCGGCATTCGTGCGCCCAACTGGGTGTACAGACCATCCTGGTTGGTGCCCAGCGCCTGCGGCGACCAACCCAGCGACAACCAGTAATTGTCCTTCCAGGTCAGCGTGGTATTGAGCTCGGTCCAGTTCAGGTCGACGGTCGTTGCCGGATACCGGTAATGCAGCAGATTGGCGTCCAATGCCCAGTCATCGGCCAGCTTCCCGTTCCAACCAACGACGAAGTCCAACTCGCTGCTGGCATGTGTTTCCGGTGCGAACTCCACGTTGGATCCCCAGGCCGAGGCGTAGAAGCCACTATCGCCGGCAACGCGGAAACCGGCCTGCACAGCGGCGTCACCCTGGCTCTGGGTGGAACCGCGCCAGACATAGTCGCTGGTCAGGGCAGCGCTGCCGCTGGTGTCGATGGCCAATGCATCCGCGCTGGCGGTGAGTGCGATGAAGGCAGCAAAGTACAACGAAGAACGTGAGCGTTTCATGGGATTTCCGGAAGCGGCCGCGCGAGCTGCGCGGCGATGCGGAATTGTTCACGCTGCTTCCATAAACCGACGATGGCGACGCCCCAAGGTCCGCATCAAATCTGTGTAAAACCTGTCTCCCTGCTGCAGAAGATCAGTTCTGTCGCGCGAAAACCTGTGGCGTCGCGCCGGCCGGCATCGGCTCGGCGAAGGCCGGTTTGATCTCCAGCGGCCCCCAGTCGCGCTCACAATGGGTGAACTGCCATTGGCTGGGTTTGAAGCGCGCGGCTGCACCATCCGGCTCACCGGTCGTGAACTCGGCCTGGATGTCATAGTCGATCAACGGTGTATTGAACCAGGCGACCTCACCGGCCTCGCAGTCGATGAACGGACGCGAAGGATCGACCACCCAGTCACCACTCTCCGGATCGGAATGATAGACCGGGCTGATGCGCTGATCGGCAGTCAAGCGCATGCGCCCGGGAGATGTTTCCAGGACATCGACCCACAGACCCGCCAGCTGCACTGGCTCGGGGAACTGCAGCGCATCCAGGCCACGCAATCCCAATGGCCGTTGCGGCTCGCCGTTGTCGAAGACATCGCGGCGATTGACCAGCGTTCCCTTGGGGACGGTGAATTCGCCATACTGAAAATCACGGTCCAGCACGAACTGTGCACGGCTGCCGCGCTGCCAGCTCTCGATGGCGAACTCGCGCTTGAACTCGGTGGTCTTGTAGATCAGCACCCCTACCCAGGCCGCCACCAGCACTACAAACGCGGTGCACAGGCGCACCTTCCAGTTGAAGAACGCGCCCCAGCCGCCCTGGCCGTGGCGATGGAAGTACCAGGCCCGCACAAGCAAACCAATCGCCACCAAGCCGCCCAGCAGCGGCAACACGAACACCATCAGCAGGAACGGCCAGGAGATCAATGGTCCGGGAATCATCACGCAGGCAACAGAGGGGGAGCGCTTCACATCCTACCCCTTCAGCGTGTCGGCGCATGCAGACGCGGCATGAGAACCAAACCAATCCGCATCAGCCAACGGCCAATGAGCCGATCCGGACTCATGTACAGCGCGGGAAACGCGGCAAAATAGCCTCCCCTGAATCCAACAACCGTCATGAAGTCCAGCAGCAAGCCCCTGCACCCATTCCGCAGCTGGTTGAGCATCGAGCGCAACCAGACCAGCCACGGAGAAAAGTGGATTTCCGCACTGGGCGCGCTGATCGGCATCACGGTGGTCTACCAGCTCACCCATTGGTGCTTCCCCGCAGGCTTCAACCACGCAGGCGGCGCGATCATGCTGGCCTCGATGGGGGCGAGCGCGGTACTGGTGTTTGCCGTGCCACATGGTGCCTTGTCGCAGCCGTGGGCGGTGATTGCCGGTCATCTGGTATCCGCCTTCATCGGCGTCAGCTGCCAGCTGATGTTCCCCGATCAAGCCTGGACGGGCGCACTCGCGGTCGGCCTGGCCGTCGGTGCGATGCACTACCTGCGTTGCATCCATCCACCCGGCGGCGCCACTGCGCTGGCCGCGGTGATTGGCGGTAGCGACGTGCACGCATTGGGCTACAACTACCTGCTCACCCCGGTGGCAATCAACGTCGCCGCCATCCTGTTGGCCGGCATCGCGTTCAACGCCTGCTTCGCCTGGCGCCGCTACCCGGTGCAGCTGCATCGTCGTCGCCAGCAGGCCATAGCAGTGCCCTCGGCACAGCGCCATGTCGACTTGACCCAGGAAGACTTTCACGCGGCCATTGGCCAGCTCAACTCCTTCGTCGACATCACCGACGAAAGCCTCACCGAGCTGCTGGAGCTTGCCAAACAGAATGCGGAGCGTGATGCGCTGCACCCGGACCTGATCGAACCCGGCCGCTGTTACAGCAACGGCCGCCTGGGGCGCGCCTGGAGCGTGCGACGGGTATCGGTAACGCCAGCGCTTTCCGGCCCTTCTGCTGATCGCCTGGTATTTGCGGTGGTGGCGGGCGATGGCATTGGCGACATCGGTCATGCAACCGCTGCGGAGTTGCGGCAATGGGCCCGCTTCGAGGTGTCTCTGCATGAAGGTGGGCGCTGGGCAAAGCTCGGTAGCCGCTGATCCTGCAACCCGGCTGAAAGCACGCGCCGTCCGCCATTACAGCGAAAGCAACGCCAGTACGGCACCAAACAGGCTGATCGGCACCCGGCAGGCGAGCGACTCATGCACGCCGAACCAGTTGCAGGCCACCCAGCCGAAGGGCATCAACAACAGCCCCAGGATCAGCGCATCGGTGATCCAGTTCCAGTGGCGCCCGCGTACCAGCTGCAGCACTGCGTCGACGAAGAATCCCACCAGCATCAGCAATGCAACAGCGCCCAACAGCAGGGCGATGCCCAAGCCGGTATCGCCGCGATGCTGTTGGGAGGACGCATGCGCGGCGGCGATGCGCGCGTACAACAGCAGCGCCAGCAAGGGCGTGACGAACGCGACAATGCGGATCACAGGCGACCACGGGTAACGCGACCACCAGGCGCGCTGCGGGCCGTCAATCACGATCGGGCGCGCCCAGGGGGAACAGGTGACGGTAGCCGCGCGCTTCATCCACCGCTCGCGCGAAGGAGGGCCGCTGCAGCAGGCGTTGCCGGTAATCCAGCAGCAGGGGATATGCATCGCTGACGCGGTGTGTCCAGTCGGCGTAGAACAACGCAGGCGCCGCTGCACAATCGGCCATCGAGAAGACCTCACCACAGGCCCATCGGCGGCCCGGCATTTGGCTTTCCAACCAGGCATAGGCAAGCTCCAGCTTCTGCACGCTGAAGGCGCGGGCTTCGTCGCGCCTGCCATCGTCGCCACTGAGCGCGCCGTTCACTGCATGCTGCACCGGGCTCATCACATGCAGGTCGAAGAAACGATCATGAAAGCGCACGTCCAGCGCCTGGATTGGTTCTTCGGGCAGCAGTCGCACCACGCCGCCGTGTTTCAGCTGGAGGTATTCGATGATGATGCTGGTTTCCACGACACTGCGCTCGCCGTCGAGCAGCAACGGAAACTTGCCCAGCGGCCAATGCTGCAGCCACTGGCCGATGTGCTCAGGCGTGTCGGGGCCGAGCTGGCGGAACTCGAAGTCGATGGCGTTCTCATAAAGCGCAATCAGCACCTTCTGCGTATACGAGGAGAATGGATGACCGTAGAGCACAAGCGACATGACGAAGTCTCCGTGATTGGAACCACAGCGGAATACGCTGCTGCCAGGGCGGGCTGTTCATTGCATGAAGGCCGCTTCATCCACCAGCGTCCGTACCAGCGCTCATCGCCAGCCCACAATCGCTGCCAGCTGGTCGCCCGCTGAAGCGTTCGGCGATCCAGGCAATGGCGCGATCCGCCGAGGCAATTGCCGTGGTGGCATGGCCGGTATCTGGCAGACGCAGGTAGTTCACCGCTGCGCCACGCTTGCAGCTCTGCTCGAAGAAGCGCCAGGTGACCGGCGTCGCGACCAGGCCGTCGGCGTCGGATTGCACCAGCAACAGCGGCGCCGAACCGGCAGCCAACGCCGTGATCGAATTGCGTGCCATCAAACCATCCCAGGGCGCACGACCGCCCAGATCAAGGCTGCCGAGGCGCGCGCGCAAGCGCAACAAACGCACCAGTGCCGCGGCCGAGAACGGATCGCCTTCGCAGCCGCTGGTGGCTCGCTCGATCACGCCGCGGGTTGTTGCATTGGCAATGGTGGACAGATCGGCGCCGTAGACCCTGGACCAGCTGCGCGCGGTGAACGCGGTCAACAGTCCGCGAACCGTGGTGTCGGCATGCTGCATGTTGGCTGCCAGATCCGTAGGCGGCGACACTGCAACCACGCCCTGCAACTGCAGGTCGGGCGCATAGCTGCGTGCACGTTGCGCGCTGAACAGCGCCGCGTGCCCGCCCTGCGAATGCCCCCAGACCGCGAAGCTGCGGCTGGCACCGGCGGCTGGCAGCGCCGTCGCGGCGCGCACCGAGTCCAGCACCGCTGCCGCGGCGGCGTCGCCCGCCAGATAGGCATGCGGCCCGCGCGTGCCGAGTCCCGGGTAGTCACTGGCGACCACCACCCATCCCCGCGCCAGCATGTCGGCCAGCCCAGGGATCTGGTCCAGGGTACGAATCGGCGTGCACGCCGAATCGATGCCCACGGTGCCGTGCGCCCATGCCACGATGTCGCGCCCTTGAACCGGGCTTGGCCCGTCAGGCGCAACCAGCACGCCGGTGGATTGGGTGGGATCGCCATCGACATCGGTGGTCTCGTAGCGGATACGCCAGGCCTTGGCGCCAGCGGGAGCGCCGTCGGTGGCAACCGCCTCCAGCAGCTTGCCGGGCGCGGCCAACCCAGGCGCGCAACCGGAGTACAGCAAAGTAGCCAGCAACAGCCAGCGTGTCACCGCGTTTCGCATGCGTTCCAGTCCCTGGCTGCCCGATTGCGCTGATGCTAGCTCAATGCAGCGACTGTGGGAGCGGCGTGAGCCGCGAAGCTGGGAATCCCAGCATCGCCGTATACAGGCATGCCCGGAAAGCCTGGATTCCCAGCTTCGCGGTTCACGCCGCTCCCACAACACCCCGCCTGACTCATGGCTGCCATGAGTTAATCTCGCGGCGCTGCATGAAAGCCCGGCCCTACAATCACCCGCACTCAAACCGGGACGATCAAACATGCGCAACTGTCACCTGGCATTCGCCTTCGGCCTGCTCGCTGCGTGCACGCTTGGCAGCGCCGCTGCCGAGCAGGTCGTCGGTGTAGCGCCGCTGGGCAAGGAGGTGTTCGCGTCGGTTGATATTCGCCAGTTCGAAACCGGCAGTTTCACCTCGGCTGGCGGAGTGGTCATCCCCTATCGACTGTTGCGCCCTACGGCAGCCAAAGCCGGCGTGACCTACCCATTGGTCATCCAGTTCCACGGCTCTGGCGGCATAGGCACGGACAACAGCAGCCAGCTCGACCGTTTGGCCAGGAGCTGGGCGATGCCTGAAGTACGGCAGCACTACCCCGCCTACGTGCTGGTACCGCAGTTCGCTGAGCGCAGCGCGAACTACGGCCCTGCGTCAGCGGATCAGCATGCGGAAGCCTCTCTGGTGCTCAGCGCCGCGCTCGAACTGGCGAACAGGATCGCCGCCGACAATCCCGTCGACACCACGCGGATCTATGCGCTTGGATTCTCGATGGGCGGGTCGGCGGCGTGGCTGGCGCCCACCTTGCAGCCAGACCTGCTCGCCGCCATCGTGCCGATCTCCGGCATTGCACCAACGAATGCCGATGCCGCCACTTTCAGGAACCTGCCGGTGCTGGCCATGCACGGCACTGCCGATGACGAGAACCCGATCACCGCTGACAGGCGCTTTGTCGCCGCCATCCGCGCAGCTGGCGGCGAGCAGGTACAACTGCGGGAGTACGACGCATTGCCGCACGCACCGCCGGCCGATATCCACCCTGGCAAGTGGTGGCGCGATTGGCTGTTCCTGCAACATCGTCGTTGACCGCCACCCTTGCAGGAGCGGCGTAAGCCGCGAAGCCGGCGATCTTTCCACGCAGGTGGAATCAGCGATTGCGGCGCCAGCCGCCAGCGGTCTCGGGGCTTCCCCGTTCCTGCAACACCGGCCACGCTCGCGGCCAGATGTTGCACAAACCGCAACTCTGCTTTCCACCGCGTCCGGTTGTGACACCCCAGACAGGGCCCATGTATTCCGCAATACATGCTGCGACAGCGGCTTCCCGCTGTCGCGACAGGCACTGCCCTCCCCGTCTGGATCCACTTGGAACACTTCAATGACCAAGCTCTTCGAGCCCTACGGCCTCATCGGCACCAAGCTCTCCAACCGCATCGCCATGGCGCCCATGACCCGCGCACGCGCACCCAACGATATCGCTGACGAGCGCGTTGCCCTCTATTACGCCCAGCGCGCCAGCGCCGGACTGATCGTCAGCGAAGGCACGCCAATCTCGCGCGAAGGCCAGGGCTACCTGTTCAACCCCGGCATCTACACTCCCGAGCAGATCGAAGGCTGGCGCCTGACCACCAACTCGGTGCATGCGCTCGGTGGCAGGATCGTCGCGCAGCTGTGGCACGTCGGTCGCATGTCGCACCCGTCGATCCAGGCCGATGGCCGCGCACCGGTCAGCGCCAGCAGCAAGCAGCCGGCGAACTCCAAGGCCTTCGGCTACAACGAAGAAGGCCAGCCAGGCATGGTCGATGCGCCGGCGCCGCGCCAGCTGAGCACCGCGGAGGTTGCACGCGTGGTCAACGACTTTGCCCAGGCTGCACAGAACGCGATTGATGCGGGCTTTGACGGCGTCGAGATCCACGGCGCCAATGGCTACCTGCATGAGCAGTTCCTCAACCCGCTGGTCAATGATCGCAGTGATCAGTACTCCGCTGACACGCTGGAGAACCGCATCCGCTTCACGCTGGAGGTGATCGACGCCATCGTCGCGCGCATTGGTCCTGAGCGCACCGGCATTCGTCTCTCGCCGTACGGCAACCTCTTTGACATGCCCGCCTACCCGGAGATCGATGAGACCTACACCGCGCTTGCGGCGGCCATCGGCGAACGCAAGCTGGGCTTCTTGCATCTGATGAACCAGGCCGGCTATTCAAGCAGCGCGCCGGGCCAGGCAGGCTTCAACAACCTGCTCAGGACGATACGCAGCAAGCTGCAGGAGACCCGTTTGATCCTGGCCGGCGGACTGGACCGCGAATCGGCGCAGGCACTGATTGATGAGGATCTGATCGACATGGCCGGTTTCGGTGTGCCGTTCATCAGCAATCCCGATCTGGTCGAGCGCCTGCGCAACGGCTATCCGCTTGCCAAGGCCGATCCAACCACCTTCTACGGCGGCAGCGGCAAGGGCTACATCGACTACCCGCCATACAACGCCGCAGCCTGATCCGCCCCTTGATTGTGGGAGCGGCGTAAGCCGCGAAGCTGGAAATCCCAAAGCCGGCCGGTCCGTGCAAGTGCATGGCCAAGGACCGCGCACCGATACCCAGCTTCGCGACTCACGTCGCTCCTACAAGGCGTGCATCGCCTCGTGCGATTGCTTGGCCCGTTACCCAGCCAAGCTAGAACTGCCCCCGCTCCACACCTTGTTTCCACGACTCCGGCCGCGGCGTCCACTCGCCTTCACCCAGTACCGCCTCCAGCAGGTTCTGGATCGGATAACCCAGGTGCTGCTCCGCCGCCAAACCGCCGTCGCTCATCTGCGCGGCGGCCACGAACTTGCGGAATGCACGCTCATCACCCGCCGCTAACGCGGTGATCTTCTTGGCCAGATCGTAGGAGAGCCGGTTGCCATCATCCGCAGCCAGGAATGACTTCCCGGACCAGAATGACTGGATGCTTTCTTCGTTCCAGTAAGCCGCGTGTTGCGCAGCGATCTCGTGCGGAAAGTACATCTGTGCGCCGGGTGCGGCCAGCTGTGGATACAAGGTGTGCTCGGTGTTCACCGCCAGGCCCTCGTTCAACCACGCCGGAATCGGCAGGTGTTGCAGCAGGCAGTGAGTAAGCTCATGGGCGATCACCGGCTCCATCGAATCAAGGATCTCCAACGGCATCACGAAGTGCCCATATCCTGCCTTGATGAACATGCCCGAGGACATCGCGTACTCGCCGCCATCCGGGTAGTAATGCGATACGTAGGCGTAATAGTCTTCCTGGTCGGCGAACACCATCACCACATGCTTGCCAAGGCCGGGCGCGACTGCAAGATCGCCAAGGCTGCGATTGATCCGCGCCAGCAGGCGCTGGCAGGTTGCGAGGAATACCTCGCCTGGCCTGTCCATCAGGTTCGACAGCAGAAGGAAGTCGGCGGACTCGGTGATGCGGTAATGCTCCCCTAGCCGCTGGTTGAGCGCTTCCAGCCACTCCTTGGCCGCCGAGGTGCGGTGGATATGCGTGGCGTCGGCATCCAATCCCGTCGGCGCGTCCTCGCTGATACGGTCCCAATCCGCGATTGGCAGCTGGGTGCCGTCATACCAATGCATGCGCACCGGCACACGCGGCAATGGCGCCACTTTCGCAGACCTCTTTTCGCGCGACAGGTGCGTTACCAGCCAACCAGTCAGGATGAAGACCACGAGGAAGAACGCTACCGCATAGAGCGCGTCCTTTCCTTTCTCCCTGTCATCAGCGAACAGACCGGCGTCTGCAGCCGCCACAACCAACGGCGACACGGCTGCGGCCTGTGGCAGCGCGGCATGCGCAACACCAACAGGAGCGAGCAAGGAAGTGCTGATGCCGGATGCCAGCAGCAGCGCAAGAATCAAGAAGAATTTCATATTGCTTCGTTTACCTGTGCCTGGCCATTACCAACATTGAAGTCGCTTTCCATCTGATCGCTCCACCTCCATCCGAGAGCGCGACCTGATCCTGCTTTGCGGGAGCTGCGTAAGCCGCGAAGCTCGCCAACTCTCCAACAAGGGAGTTGCTGTAGAACGATCAAGCCCGCTTCGTCTCGGAGTATCAGCTTCGCGGCTTACGCCGCTCCTACAAAAGCCGTTGCTACTGCGAGCCCAGCACGAGGAAGTACTTCCCATCCTTCCCGGAGCCAACCCGTAGGCAAGCTTCGTCCTCCTTCCGATCCATCGCGTAATCCCGATCCAGCGCCAGATGCCGGAACACCACGCCGATATCAGCAGACGACGTTACGATCCACGGCGATTGGCAACTGTTGCCGTCGCCACTTGCCATGATGGCCTGCAACAGTCCGTCAAACCCGAAGCGCACAGCCGCGTCATCGCCAGCAAGACTCTCAAGCGCATTCAAATGCAAGGGATACCGCCCCAGAAAGTCCTGGTAAAGCTGCAGGCGCGCACCAGCTGAGCCGCCCGCCCCGTCCAACGCAGCAAGCTGCCTGCGCAGTTCGAGATAGCCCTCGGCCGCTGCCAGCTCGTCGGCCCCGGTGAATGGCGAATCGCCTTCGGCCGGTTTCGGCCCGAGGTTGCGCTGCAACCATGCGCCGTAATACAGATGGGCGAACTCAGTACCTGCGAGACCGCGATCACGGCCGATGAATCGCGCCAACAACTTCGGGTAGAACGTTGCCTGCTCAGGCTCCAGCACCGCATCCGCGCGCACGCCTGCGACGCTCGCCATCATGTCCGGTCCTGCCGCAGCGCCACGCTCCCACAACTGGCGTTCCGTGCGATAACTCATCGGCACTGCAAGGTCGTCACCAGTGCTTCCATAGCGCCGGACCAGCAACATCACGTCAGTCCCGGCGAGATGCCTATAGCCGTCAACCGCCAGGACATCGCTGTTCCAATCAGGTGCAGCGTTCCCCCGACCATCCAACGCCACCTCGCGGAACAGCAGGCAACGATTACCAGGCAGCCAGCTGTTCGCGCATGTAGCCGATGCCTCCTTGATCTGCAGCAGTCGTTCCGCCCCCTGCAGACCGTAGCGCGCGCCCTGCACGAGCGCCGTTCCTTCGAAACGCAGTACGCCACCAAATGCGTCGCCAAGCTCCAGTTGCGGCCGATCCTTCTTCGCCGGCTCAACGCGCATGCGCAGCGCATGCCCGCCGGACAACATCTGCAGCAGGCGCAGCTCAGCGGTGTACGCCGGCTTTTGACAGGTCAATGCAGGCGTGCGCTCATGCGGCTGCCTGCGCAGGTTCAACTGCCAGGCCACCTCGCGCTGCGGATCAGCGCCTTGCACCTGATAGCGCCGCAGCACCACCTCGCCATCCACCTGCCGCTTGCACAGCTCGCTATGCAGCAGCAGAGACGGTTCCGCTGATGGGCTTTTATCCTCGACACCGAATTGCAGCTGCGGTGCATCTGCCCCCTCACCGAACCAGGCTCGCGGCATTCCATCCTTGTCCACAGCAGTCAGCAAACGCCAGCGGTACAGCGGAAGCAGCTGTTGATAGCGCTGGGCAGTCTGGCGTGCTGCCGATTCGTCGGGGTGCGTTGGAGGCGGCGCCAGTGCAGCCGGCATTGAGGCTGGCTGTTGTCCAATCGCCAGTGCGGGCAATGCAACTGCAGCAAGTGCAATCGCCGCGCAGAAGCCAGATAAGTGGCGAAGACGAATCCCGGTCATTCCACATCTCCCTATGTAGCTCTGGACTGTCGCACAGTCCAGAGCGTCTTCAACATCCGGCTCAGTCAATCAACCCTGCTATCGGACTTCAGCGCCGCTACCGCAGCCGAGCTCAAAGCTCTTCGTCGCAGGGTTCATCACTTAGCAGCGCAGGATCCACCGGCTTGGTTTCATCGATAAGCGCACGCTGCTCAGCCGTCGGATTGCCCAACCACCATACCTTGCAGCGCGATACCAGACGGCCAACCATCCTGGCGTGCTGGGGCTGGTAAAGCATCGCCAGCTGCTGCGTGTCGCACTGGTGCGCCTGGCAGGCCGTGTAGAACCACCATGTTTCGCCTCCCAACATCTTGGGCACGCCCGGTGCGCTGGGGCCACTGAGCAGCCGGTCGCGCTGCGGTGGGACATGCGGATCGGCGATGTCGCCCTCAGCCGCCTCTTTCAGCAGCTCGTCGAATGCGGCGGTGACCTTGGGATCAGCACGGCCGCAATTGTCCACGGTGTTGCCGCCCACCAGGGTGAAGAAATACGTCGCCAGTGGATCTTCCTCACAGCTGGGCTCGTGGTCGAACGCGGCTGGCGTGGGCGCATCGCCCTCCGGGTCGCCCTCTTCATAGGGCGAGGATTCGGTGTCCTCGATCTCGGCGACCGGATCCGCGCTTGCCTTGGCCGGTAACTCGGCCGCCGGAACTGCGCTGGCGACACCCTCCGCCTCACCTGCCGGCATTTGCTTGCAGCCCAGCAGCAGACCTACAAGTAGCGACACTCCAAAAATACGGACTTTCATGTTCCACCCCGGGTAATCAGTACGTTGCATCCATGTAGTTCCCGGTCATGCAATGGGAATCGGCCGATTGTAGCTTCTGGGTCAGGGAATTGACTGCGTGCGCCCGCAAGCACAGCGATACCGGGAGAAGCGAAAGACCTGAATTCGCCCCCGCACTGGCTTCACACACCTCGAACCAGCGGCGGCTCATGCTTCCTCCGCTTCCAGCCGGGCGGCTGGCTTTTGCGGCAAAGGCTGGAACACCACGAACGTCGTCACCTCAGCGCACACCTTGCAGGAGCCGTTCAATGAATGCCATGAAACGCGTCGCTTTCGCTGCTTCCGTAGCACTCACCACGGTTGGCGTCGCATCTGCAGCCGGGCAACCGATCGACAGTTGGCCGGCCAGCAAGGTGGGCGAAGCAACTCCCGCCGTACAGGGAATGCCGTCAGCCCTGGCCAGGAACCTTGCGACCTTTGATGACCTGGATTTCCGCGTCTACACGAAGCAGCAATGGGATGACCTGCACCTGAGCCATGCCAAGGACATCGTCGTGCACTATCCCGACGGCCACACCACCACCGGTTTGCCTGACCACATCAAGGAACTGGACTTCATGTGGACCTTCGCGCCCGACAACCGGATTACCGAGCATCCGGTGCGTTTCGGCTCAGCGAATGCCGAGTGGACGGCGGTTGCGGGCTTCATCGAAGGCACTTTCAGTAAACCCATGGTGCTTGCCGATGGCACCGTGATCCAGCCGACCAATAAGACCTACCGGCTGCCGATGGTCACCATTGGACATTGGAACGAGGAGGGACAGATGACGGAGGAGTTCCTGTACTGGGACAACGCCGCTTTCATGAAGCAGATTGGTGTTGGCAACTGAGGTTGATACCACTCACCAACATAGCGGTTTACACACTGAAGCTTCGCTTGTGGCTCGGGGCGGCGTCACGTGCCCGGGCCACTTCATCCACCTATCGAGTGATGCTGTTCGCTACCGCGGCTGCTGGGGCATGTAGCGCCGAGTTGCGAGCCAGAACACTCCAGCAACGCCACAAGTCGCCGCGCCCAGCATGGATACACCACTCCAACCTGCCTGCGCGTACATGGCGGTCGTTGCAATCGCGCCGGTCCCGCTACCCACCGCATAGAACAACATGTACAGCCCAACCAACCGGCTATGCGCCTGCGACTGCTCGCGGAGGATCATGCTCTGGTTGCTCACGTGCAGCGCCTGTCCGCCCAGATCCAGCAGCACGATGCCGAGCGCCAGTGCCCACAATGAGGCAGGCATCAACGATAGCGGCCACCACGCCAGCAGCAGCACCAGCAGCGCCATCGCGGTGACGGCCTGGCCTCGCCCGCGATCGACCCATCGGCCTGCTCCAGTCGCGCCCAACGCACCAATGACGCCGACCAGGCCGAAGGCACCAATTGCCGTGTGCGAATAGCCATAAGGCGGCGCACTCAGCGGCAGCACCAGTGCACTCCAGAAGATGTTGAATGCCGCGAACATCAGCAATGCCAGCATTCCGCGGATCTGCAGCACCCGGTCCTGTCGCAGCAACTGCAGCATCGAGCCGAGCAACTGCGGGTAGCGCATCGCCACTGCGCTCGCCGGTAAACGCGGAAGCCTTCGATAGAGAACGCCGGCCAGCAGCAGCATCGCCAGCGCCGCAACGACGTAGACGCTGCGCCAGCCACCCAGGTCGGCAACACCGCCAGCGACCACACGCGCCATCAGCAGGCCGATGAACACACCCGCCTGCGCGGCACCGACTACACGTCCACGCTCGTTGTCGCCGGCAGCACTGGCCGCATAGGCAATCAGGCCCTGTGTCATCGCCGTACCGAGCAGACCTACCGCCAGCATGCCCAGCAACAACAGCCACGGCGATTGCGCCGAGGCCACCCACAGCAACGCGACCACCAAGGCCAACAGCTGGACCAGCATCAGGCGGCGCCGCTCCAGCCTGTCGCCTAGTGGCACAAGCAACAGCAAGGCCAAGGCACTGCCGATCTGGGTTGCAGTCACCACGCTACCGACAGCGGCCAGGCTGATACCCAGTGATGCGGCCAGCAGGTCCAGCAAGGGCTGCGCGTAATACACATTGGCCACGCACAGCCCGCTGGCAATCGCGAACAGCCATACCAGACCTGCGGGCAGCGCATCGCCCCGCAACTGCGTGGTGGCCTCGCGGTGTTCCAGCGAGCTTTCCAAAGGCAGATTCACGGCCGATCCAATCCAGTTGCAAATAACAACCAGATAGATGCTAGCGGACAGTGGTTTTAAAATGCAACTACAATGGACGTATCCACAGGAGCCGCCATGTCTCGCCGCAGCCCAGAACACGATTCCCCTTGCCCCGTGGCACGCAGCCTCGACCATGTCGGCGACCGCTGGTCACTGCTCATCCTGCGCGATGCATTCGACGGTGTTGGCCGCTTCGGCGATTTCCAGCGCGGCCTGGGCGTGGCCCGCAACATCCTCACCGACCGCCTGCGCAAGCTGGTGGAAGCAGGCATCCTGCAGCTGCATGCCGCATCGGACGGCACGGCGTATCAGGAATACGTGCTCACCCCCAAGGGCGAGAGCCTGTTCCCCATCCTCGTCGCCCTGCGTCAATGGGGCGAACAACACCTGTACCAACGCGGAGAACGGCATTCGCAACTGCTCGACAACCGCACCGGCAAGCCGGTTCCGTTGATGCGCTTGCAGGGTGCTGATGGAGCGCCGCTGAAGGCGACGGATACACGGGTGCGCAAGCTGGCCTGATACCTCACAGCCCGGGCCGGTATTGGTGACTGACCGGCGAAGCGAGGCGGAAGCGACGTGCTTGTTCCTCCCTTTTGAATTCAACTGCAACCGGCCCTGTGCCCGGCTCTGCAAGTCCGTGCAACTTCCGTCACACGACACCGGGCACATGCATCTGCGAAGATCGGGCAACCAATGACAACAAGGATGTGCTGCATGACGTTGTTCGCCCGCCGTGACGTACTCGTATTGGGGTTGATGCTGTCTGCGGCCTGCCCGGTGACCGCGTTGGCGTCCGAGAGTGCTGCATCGCAGCCAGCTCCCACGCGCACGGTGGTACCTGCCCTTTTCGAGCACCAGCGCATCCTGCTGACACCGCGCCTGGTCAATGGCGCGACAATCGTGTTCTACACCGACACCGGTGGCGGTCTGAACATGGTGCGCGACGATATCGCGCAACGCTTGGGCCTGCGCCCCGGTGCGGATGTGGAGGAAGAAGGCCAGCCGCCGCTCAAGACCGCGGAATGGCCAGCCTTCGCCGATGGCGCCAGCATTCCGCCCGCCGAACACGACAGCTACCTGCAGGGTCGGCTCGCGGTAGTGCCCGCCGAGGGCTTCGGCGAAGGCCCCATGCTCAATGAGGGCTTCCTTGGCAGCCGCTGGTTTGCCGGGCGCGTGTGGGAGTTCGATTACCCCAACAGCACGCTCAGCGTGCTGCAGGGCTGGACGCCGCCGGCCACTGCCCGCAGCACGCCGCTGACGATGCTGCCGAAGCGCAACATGTACTGGCCACGCATCCAGGTTGAGATCGACGGCGAACAGCTCGACATGCTGTTCGACACCGGTGCCGAACTCCGGCTGGGTGCGGATGGCGCCAAGGCGCTGGGCCATGCCGAAGGCGCGCGCGTGGCAGGCAGCTTCATCACCGCCCGCCAGTACCGCAAGTGGCGCGATGCGCACCCGGACTGGCCGGTGGCACTGAAAGGCGATGGCGGCATGCCGATGATCCAGGTAGCCAACGTGCGCATCGCTGGCGCCGATACCGGCCCAGCATGGTTTGCGGCGCGCCCGGACCGCAATTTCACCGAGTACATGTCATCGATGACCGATGCCCCGGTGGAAGGCGCCATCGGCGGCTCGGCATTCGCTCGCTTGAAGATGGTGGCGGATTACCCAGCACAGGTGCTTTACGTGCTGCCCTGAGCGGAGCGTTGGTTTTTCGGAATCGTGACCGAAGAACCGCGTCGAGATACCCGACTCTGACCCCGGTTTTCTTTCAGCTGCCGAAGCGTTGGGCGTAGCGGCTGACTACGTCGATGTTTTGCTGGGCTACGGCCTGAATCTCCGGGGCAACCTCCGATTCCGCTACCCGCCGCCAGAACTGCTCAGCCAGTTCTGCGGCCCAGGCAATGAATGGCGCTTGCCCGGCCCGGCCGGGCGCATTGATGTTTATCGGTGCCAGTGCGCGAATATTTCCGGTTTGTGCGGATGGCGCCATATACATCGGCAGCATGTCGTAGGCAGGACACAGGGCTAGCGGACCCTCGTCGATGAGGTGGAAGCCGACGTTACCCAGATGCATATCGGTGTTACCGATCAGCCGGCCGAACCAATGCAGCCGCGCCATGTTCTGGGCGGTGTCCTGAGTGACCAATCGCTCGTCAACAAGCTGCTCGCCGGCCAGACCCCAGTCGCGTGATCCCTCACCGATGAAGGCAGCATCCAACGCCAGCAGCGAAGCGAAGCCGCGCCGGCCCAATACGTCCTCGGTGCGATCAAACCGCTCCACTTCAAGGAACACATGTTCATCGCTGCGCAGCAGCTGCGTGCGCGATGCTGGGAAGCCTTCCTCGCGCAGCGTGGATAAGGCCAGGTGCTCGCAGACGAGCAGGTCTGCCCAACGCGCGCCCAACGGGTTCAACGACGGCAGCGCGAACTTGACCAAGGCAGCGTAGCGACCAGTAGTGGTAACAACAGTCGCAGTGAACTTGGGCTGCTCGCCGCCTGGAGACGAACCAACTTCCTCGCCATCGAGGGCTTCCTTGGCACGTATGGCATAGACATCATGCCGGCTGTCCATGTCCACACGATCCGCAGGCGCATCCACATCCAACAACGCACGGTCGATGGCAGCCTGTCCCAACAGCAGGTCGCCGACACTGGTGCCACCATGCAGGATGCCGAGCAGGTTGTCGCGCGATTGCCAACTTTTCAGGTCCTGGGGCACACCCAATGCCCGGCCCAAACGATGCGCCAGGGAACGACCGAGGAAACCTTGCGGACGCACATCATCCAGAAACCAGGGCAGCCCCGGAAAGTAACCCGCCGGGCCATCTACTGCCCGCATCAGGTTCGGGCGATCACCCGTGGGTTCAAAAAGAAAGCCGTCTCCACGCAACGCGTGCAAGGTGCCCAACTCTTCCATGTTCGCGTCCTCGCCCATCCGGTAAAGCGGCCACCTATTGGGCCGGACCAGCGCAGTGGCTACGTAGGCCGTGGCGCGCGCCTTGCCAACACGGCGCACCTGATCACCGGCTTCCGCTACCAATCGCGACAGGACGGGACGGGAAACGGCCAGCTTCTCGACCAACTCGCCGGCCGGCACCGGATCGCCGCTTTGAAGCAGATCAAGCAGTTGCAGGACGCTGGCTGAGGAAGGACGGGCCATGATCAGAGCTCGTTTCTTTACGATTCACGAAACGATACTGGCGCATGAGAAGAATTTCAACACGTTGATATGAATAGCTATTTCACTGCATCGCGCCATCACTATCCGACAATTTCTTTACGATTCTCCATCCGGATAGGAATGCCCATCGTCCGCCTGTTGCGGCAGATCCGGCTGGTTCTGAAGAACCAAAACCATGAAACGAGCAAGGGCCAAAGCGGAAACCGACGCTGACCCCGGCTTTTCGGCTTTCAGATTTTCACTACCCAGAAACGAAGCGGAATCAGAGCAAGAATCCGGCTGTATCGCCTGTTCTCGCCCACTGTTCTTGATCACAGTGGAAAGCCAGATGGGTCTGATTGCATGGCAACGGCGCGCACCTACCTGAAGGTGACGCTCTCGCGCCTAACCAAGCCTGGGATGTTTGCTCAATACACCTGCATGGGCACAAAGGCACATCTTCATAAGTCTCGAATCAGCAGCTCAAGGAGAGAGTAGATTGAACTTCAAATTTGGAATTTCACTGGCCCTCGCGTTCTCCATTGCCCAAGCATCCGCAGCGCAGCATGGACAGTCACACAACGCGGATTCCTTCAGCCTCGTGTCGGAGTCGACTTCACGCGATGTCTCATTGACAAGGACATCGGCGATTCTATTGCGAACGTATCGCCTGTATACGGGTGATTACGTGGAGCTCATACATACCGTGGAAGCCGACGGAAAACTGGAGCTGGATGCTTCTCGCCAATCCGAAGATGCGCTCTCCAAACTCGACAGGTACTGCGCCAGATATGGAGGACAAGCAGCCCGCACAGGGGTATCAATTCTTACCAAGGAAACACAAACGCTGCTTTCCTGCGGCGGAAGCGGCCCACGGCCAAAAGCGACCGGATCGAGCAGCAACCCCTCCGCCAGCGCCTCACGCGCCTTCTGCGATGCAACCATGAGCATCGTCATGGATGGCCCTGGTTCCGTCTATCGTGGCGATCCAGGTGGATTCGCCGTACATGCGGACGCGGAGTGGGAGGGGATCAGCGGTTCCATTGTTACCTGGCACGCCAACTTCCTTCCTGGCTGCAGTCTGGGCGAGTCTGGTCACCATCAGCGATGGCTTTGGGCATCTCGTGCTGTCACCTGCGGCACGGGATCACTGTCGCTGGGCATGCACGACGGAAGTGCAACCATAGAAGCTTGTAACAGCAGAGACTACAGCTTCATCACAACCGAAATATGGAGATAGCCCTGTACCTTGGGTCCTGCTTGCGGATGATCCAAGGGACCAGAGTCGGCATCCGCAGGTCACCCCCGCCTGAAGCAGAGAGGGTCAGAGCGAAAACCCGACTCTGACCCATGTTTCCGGCCCCCTGTCTCCCGTGATTTACTTTTCCAAAGAAAATGTCTCTATTGGGGTCGACTGCCCGGCCTGCGCCAGCTTCTTTAGGTCATTCCACTGATCCAAGTTGGGGCGAGGATCAGGTCCAGCAGTACGATAGCCCTGCAATTGACCATGGGTGCCTAGCTGGCGAAGGAACTCGGTTGTCTGCAACTGAACTACGGCAGCGTTCGCTCGATCGTCAAAATTCGGGAGATACTGCTTGATCAACGCATCCGCCTTGTAGTCACCTAAAATCTTTGCAACCTCCAACCGGGCACGCAATACCCTATCTCCGTCGATGGACTTGCCAAATCTTTCATTAGCAAGTCCATACTCAGCAAGCGCCAGTTCTTCGTATGCATAAACTGAACCTTTTGAAGCCGCGTCTTCCAGCATGCCAAGGCTAGCCATTGGCTTCCCTTGCCGAATAGCCGCAAGCCCGAATAGCGTCTGCAATTTCGGATCGTCCGTACCGTTGAGCGAGTCGATATCAAGTGTCGCTAGCGAATTGATTTCAGCCTGAGTAGGGTAGTAATGATTTTTCATCCACTCGAGCTCTTCCATCGAAATCGCAATTAACCGTGCATCCGATGCCACCAGCTCTGAGCTCGATCTGATTTCGTTACGGATAGAGGAAGGATCTATCCGCGCATGGCGAGATTCATCTTTACCCAATATTTTCCCAGGATCTCGATGATGCCGGCTCTCCTCCAGACTACTGACACCGGAGTTGTATTCCGCGCGCCCATCTGATTTTGATGCGGGCGAATGATTGAGGCTTGTCAAAGTAATTGCCGAAATAGCAATCAAGCCCAGACCGCCTACCACCAAGAATCTCTTCATTTCGATACCCCGATATCTGAATTCAAATCAACACTCTTCGGCATGGTCGGATATCCATAACCGGCGACAAGCTCATCTCGGGCTGCATTGAATGCCGGAAGGCGTGTCCAAGCTGCAATCGCTTCCCGCTGAAGAACCTGCGGATATGCTGCGACCTGCGCCTCTTGCAAGAGGCATGTAGATCGCGCGCAAAACAGAAGGAACCTGTGTTTATGCATGAAATCTCATTATCCCTGAGCACAGTTTCGCGCCGCACTTTGGCTTCTCCCGCAGCTTCATGGCATTGGTCGCGCGTATTGCAGGGAGCAGTGAATATTGCCCCGAACTGTACTGCTTCAACCAGAAACCCTGGCACCAGCTGACCTCCCGAAGTACCACAGCCATTCAATATCAGCGGAGGTAGCGAGCGAATACCACAGCCATACGCTGCGAACTCGGTTGGGGCAAGCGCGCACCCTCGACAGTAACACTCAGCGATCGAATCCAGATCACGCTGATCATTACCACCTCCCCATGCGCCTCCGCACATCTCTCATCCATCACCAACACCTATTGGCGGAGTTGGATGGCAGCCATTTGTAGTACAGCAAATCTCATTGACCGAATTGGCTCCAACTGCAAGCAACCCACCAGCAATTGGCAAACTTCGGATTACGCCCTTGAGGACACTTGAATCACTCATTCCCTTATCCTTGTAATGGTCAACCACTTACTTCCAAGTAACGCCAGATCGTCCTGAGCTGGGATCTCTTTGTAGCAGAGAGAGTTTTCCTTTGCCATCCAGCGCTCCCTTGAGATTAGGTAGCACAGCAGTTTGGGTCCAATCCTCAATGACAAGGACATTGGACGTGAAAAGGCGCTTTACCGAAGGACAGATCATTTGCGTCCTGCGTGACACTGAAGCAGGCATGCCGATCAAGGATCTTTGCCGCCGGCGCGGCTTCAGCCAGGCCTAGTACTACCTGTGGCGGAGCAAATTCGGCGCTACTAATGTGTCCAATACCAAGCGCCTGTGTCACCTGCGCCGCGATCCGTAGGCAAATCAGCCGCCGGGCCTAGGCAATCCGTAGCCCGGGTAAGCGCAGCGCACCCGGGATCGCACGATGCCCGGCATTGCGTCAAATCGTAGTCAAGGGATTAGGCGCGTCGTCGGCACCTAAGGAAAACAGCCGACGCCAAAAGCAGAAAGCCGAACGTCGGCTCGGCTTCTTCGATCACTGCAGATCCCGGGTGCGCTGCGCTTACCCGGGCTACGGATTACCGCAACGGCTCCCCAAGGCTGGTACCAGCCACTGATTCGCTACAAGCCCAGTCTTCCGACAGCAGCCCCTCGCGGACGTAGCGATGAAAAGTGGAGTGTGGCCAGTCGCGTACGGCTGTCACCCAGCCATGCTTCAAGGGGTTGATATGCACGTAGTCCACGCAGGCTTGAAGCTGGCTGGCGTCGCGGATGGTTCGCTCCCAGTAACGCGCCTGGGGACTGATGGCCCGGAGCGAAGACCCTGCGGGTGAAGCCCTTCTTGATCTCCTGCCACAGCCGTGGATAGTTATCCGTACTGGCATCCATCTGGATCACCGCGTGCAGGTGCTCTGGCAGCACAGCAGCCGCCAACACCAGGTGCGGAACACGCTGCGCGGCGTTGCGCCAGGCCTGCTTCAGCGCATCGATCTCGCGCACCAGCAGATCACTGCGCCGGTCCTGCAAGGCAACGGTGAAGAAGTAGGTGCCGCCGGCAACACGATTACGTCGATAGTTGACCATCGCCCCAGCGTAGCCACATCACCGCACAACGCCCGCCCCGCGATCAGTAAGCAAACCACCCGACGAGCCCGCGCAATCCGTAGCCCGGGTAAGCACAGCGCACCCGGGATCGCACGATGCCCGGCATTGCATCGAATCGTAGCCAAGGGATTGGGTGCGTCGTCGGCATCGGAGGAAAACAGCCGAAGCCAAAAGCACAAAGCCGAACGTCGGCTCGGCTTCTTCGATCATTGCAAACCCCGAGTGTACTGCTATTGCGGCTGACCTAATTGATCCTAGAGAATCAAGACCACACAACGAACGAGGGTCAGGGCGGAAACCTGACTCTGACCCCTGTTCTCCCTGTTCTCGTTCGCAAGGTTGAAACCCGACGCTGGATTGGCTCCGGCTTTCGGTTTTCCTGAGCGGGAACCCGACTCTGACCCCCGCTTTCCGGGCTACGTTACTGACCTCGTTTGTCCCTTAGCCCACTAATCTTCCGCTTCCTATTCTACTCAGCCACATCACTGACGGCGTCAGCTTTAACTTTTGCTGACGACCCGCCGACTGACTGACGTTGGGTATAGGTAAAATTCGAGTCCAGCTCAGCTGTCAAATGACTTTTCAGCATCTCAAGTTTGAGCTGCATCCGATGACGAAGTTTATCATCATCATTCAAGCCAAGATCAGTCGCCGAAGAATAGACAACGTCTTTTGCGATAACGAGCAACTTAGCCAGAGCCAAACGATCACCATGAATCCTCATAATCCTCCCCATCAATGCAGAAGTGAGCTTCCAGCAAACTGTCACGATTAAACCCAAAGCAGCTGCAAACGGAATCCGCTGCAAGGACAGCGCAATCAGCTGATTTAAATCGCTCACATCTGACGAAAGTATGTTTTTCGCTCCCGAATACAACTGCCAAGAACAAAATCCAATAACAATAATTGGAATTACCATGAGACCAATGTACTTCCAAGATTGGCCTGCGCCTTCCGAAACATAGTCCCTATATTCATCGGATATCAGATTTCGATCATTCACCAGCGTCTGAAGCTCTTTCGACTTTTGTGAAATTTCAACATTAAGCCCATTAACCGATTCTTTGAGCTGCGCTTCATTATTCCGAATTGCATTTAACGCTTCTTCCGCCACTTGGAGAGACGCCTTGACCTTATTCAGCCTCTCAGTCTGCGAAGCGTCCTCAATACGCGATGCTTCAACGGCGGCAGAAAGCTCTTCTTTCTCGACAACCAATTCTTCGATGCTCTCTTTTACTACTCGCTGCTCCTCTGCTAGCTCCGCAACACGTTGTCTTGCAGATTCAACCTCGCTCCTATGGGACTTAACGTAAGATTCAATACCATTTAAAGTATCAGCAGATTTCGTTACCTTTTCGGAAATATCCTCCAGCTGCTCCAGCGAGTAGCCATATATCGAAACTCGCAACAACTTGAGTCGCCGCAAGGGAACATTCCCTCGAACAGTCACAGATTTTATGAAAATCTTGACCATATAGGCCACGTAGCTTTCCGAAGTCCCATCCGCCTTCGACCGTTTAAGCACCGAACCTACTAAGGGAATAATTTCACCAGATGCAGCCTCCACCCGTATCTCGAAGGATTTCAGAGTCGACGCAGCATCTTTCGAATAGACCTCAAACCTTCGCACATACAACGGCTCATCAAGCGAAATTTTCCTTTCATCCTTCGAGATGGAGACAGGCTTTACATTCCCATAGCTTAGGAGCCTGCTATAGCTTCCATCCACCTCAAAGAACCTATTAACAAGCGCCGGAGCCCCTGGCAGCTCCTCTCGCACATAATCTCCAAGGCGATCAAAGTTATCACTAGTGAATTCGTTCATCCCTTCCCCCAAAAAGATAAAAAAAAAAGCAGACTCATCACTGAGCCTGCCTTTATCGACCAATATTCAAATCATTTCAACCGCACTTGCTATACCCACAATTCAAGCAAGTCTGGCAGCCGTCCATGATCACCAGCGCCTTGGTGCTGCACTTGTGGCACATGGTAGCGCTGGCCGGGAAGCTGCCGTTGTCGGCGCTTTCGGGGGCCGCTTCGGGGGCGACGGCAACATCAAGGGCTACCCCTCCCTGGCCCTCCCCTTCGCTTTGCGAAAGGGAGGGGGCGAGCGCGGCGCTTTTCGCCGGCGCTGCGTTTACTTCACTGTTTTTTTTTGAGCGTTCTTCGAACTGCTTGCGCTTTTCGGCGATCAGGGCGCGCTGGTGAGCGCTCATTTCCGGGTCCTGCAGCAGGCCGATCGACTTCATGTGGTCTTCGACGATGGAGCCCAGCTCGGCCACCAGCGACGGCATGTACACGCCGCCGACCTTGAAGTAACCGCCCTTCGGGTCGAACACGGCCTTCATTTCGTCAACGATGAAGGTGACGTCACCGCCCTTGCGGAACACGGCGGACATGATGCGGGTCAGCGCCACGATCCACTGGAAATGCTCCATCGACTTGGAGTTGATGAAGATCTCGAACGGACGGCGCAGTTCGTGCTCGGTGCCCTGGTTGAGCACGATGTCGTTGATGGTCACGTAGAAGGCGTGTTCCACCAGCGGCGATTTGATCTTGTAGGTACTGCCGATCAGCACTTCCGGGCGCTCGATGCGCTCGTGCATGTGCACGATGTTGTCGGCCGGGGACTCGTCCAGGGCGGCAGCCACCGGGGCCTTGGCCGCAGCGGTTTCACGGGCCTTGTCGTCCGGGGTGATGACGGAATAGCCCTTGATTTTCTTGTCGATCTTGACGGCCATGGTGCGAGTCCTGGTTATGCGTTGCTAAACGGATTGGCAGCAACCCCGTCCTTGCAGGACGGGGCGCGCGGTGCGGCTTACTTGCGGGTCGCCTTCTTGGCGGCCTTCTTCACTGCGGTGGCCTTCTTGGCAACCGTCTTCTTTGCGGTAGCGGCCTTCTTGGCCACGGTCTTCTTGGTCAGGGCAACCTTCTTGGCAGCGGTCTTCTTGCTGACGGCTACTTTCTTGGCGACCTTCTTTTCAGTGGCCTTCACCGTCTTCTTGACGGCGGCGACCTTCTTGGCTGCCTTCTTTTCGACCTTCTTCACTGCCTTCTTGGCAGCGGTGGTCTTCTTGACGACAGCCTTGGCAATCTTCTTCTCGGTAGCCTTCACCGACTTCTTGGCGGCAGCAGCCTTCTTGCCGACGGCCTTGGCGACCTTCTTCTCGGCAGCCTTCACCGTCTTCTTGGCCGAGGCGACCTTGGTGGCGGCCTTCTTCTCGACCTTGGCGATGGCCTTCTTGGTCGCCGCACGCTTGCCGGCGCCCTTCTTCTTCAGCTCGGTGGCTTCAGCCTTGGCGTTGGCCTTGGCGGCTTCCAGCTTCTGGCGCACGGAAGCAACCTTCTTCTTCACTTCCTTCTTGGCCGCGCTGGCCTTCTTGGCGACAACCTTCTCAGCCTTCTTGACGGCCTTCTCGGCCTTCTTTACAGCCTTCTTGACCTTGGCCACCTGCTTCTTGGCGCCGGCCTCGACCTTCTTTGCACTGGCCTTCACTGCAACCACGGCGTCGCTGGCGGTTGCCGCGATGCTCTCACCCGCGTGGGCGACGGTTTCCTTGACGGTTTCTTTCACGTCCTCGGCAACCTGGGTTACGGTCGCGGTCACACCATTACCATTGCTCATAAAGCCCTCCTAAGGGCATCGGGTCTGTAATGTGGCGATGCTATATCGAAGCCGATGCAACGTGAAACAAGCGCGCAACAGGAAGGTGGCGGCGAAGCCACCGTCATGCCCTCCCAGCGCGCGGCCGGGAGGGCGATGAAGGCACTCAGAACTTGCCGTAGTAGCCTTCTTTCAGGGCGTCGAACAGGTTGGCGGCGGTGTGCATCTCGCCGTCGTACTCGATCTGTTCGTTGCCCTTGACCTCCACCACCTGGCCGTCTTCCAGCTCGAAGCGGTAGGTGGTGTTCTCCAGGTCCGCTTCCTTGACCAGCACGCCCTGGAAGGCAGCCGGGTTGAAACGGAAGGTGGTGCAGCCCTTCAGGCCCTGCTCGTGGGCGTAGCGATAGATGTCCTTGAACTGCTCGTACGGGTAATCGGTCGGTACGTTGGCGGTCTTGGAGATCGAGCTGTCCACCCACTTCTGCGCGGCGGCCTGCACGTCCACGTGTTCCTTGGGCGAGATGTCGTCGGCGCTGATGAAGTACTCCGGCAGCTTGGCATCAGCCTCGTCGGAGAACGGCATGGCCTTGTCGTTGACCAGCTGGCGGTAGGCCAGCAGCTCGAACGAGAACACGTCCACCTTCTCCTTGGACTTCTTGCCTTCGCGGATCACGTTGCGGCTGTAGTGGTGCGCGAACGAGGGCTCGATGCCGTTGGAGGCGTTGTTGGCCAGCGACAGGCTGATGGTGCCGGTCGGGGCGATGGAGCTGTGGTGGGTGAATCGCGAACCGACCGTGGCCAGCTCTTCCACCAGCTCCGGGGCCACCGTGGCCACGCGCTGCATGTAGCGGCTGTAGCGGGCGTGCAGCACCTTGCCGGCAATCTTCTGGCCGACCTTCCAGCCGTCCTTCTTCATTTCCGGGCGCTGGCGCAGCATGGCGGCGGTAACGTCGAACTGCTCTTCCATGATCGGGGCGGCGCCCTTCTCACGGGCCAGCTCCAGGCCGGTTTCCCAGCCGGCCACGGCCATGTCGCGGGCGATGGCTTCGGTGAACTCGCAGGACTCGGTGCTGCCGTACTTCATCTTCAGCATGGTCATGGTGCTGCCCAGGCCAAGGAAGCCCATGCCGTGGCGGCGCTTGCGCATGATCTCGTTGCGCTGCTGTTCCAGCGGCAGGCCGTTCACTTCGACCACGTTGTCGAGCATGCGGGTGAACACGCGCACCACTTCCTTGTACTCGTCCCAGTCGAACGAGGCCTTGTCGGTGAACGGGTCGCGCACGAACTTGGTCAGGTTCACCGAGCCCAGCAGGCAGGCGCCGTACGGCGGCAGCGGCTGCTCGCCGCAGGGGTTGGTTGCGCGGATGTTCTCGCACCACCAGTTGTTGTTCATCTCGTTGACGCGGTCGATCAGGATGAAACCCGGCTCGGCGTAGTCATAGGTGGAGACCATGATCATGTCCCACAGGTGACGGGCACGGATGTGGCCGTACACCTTGCAGGCCACCAGGCCGTCGTCGCGGACGATGTAGTTCTCGTGGGTCGGCCATTCGCGCCACACCACTTCCTCACCGCTGGACGGGTCCAGCTCGGCCTGTTCCTTGGTGTTGATCGGGAACACCAGCTGCCAGTCGGCGTCGTTGTTCACCGCATCCATGAAGCCGTCGGTGATCAGCAGCGACAGGTTGAACTGGCGCAGGCGGCCGTCCTCGCGCTTGGCGCGGATGAAGTCCTTCACGTCCGGGTGCGACACGTCGAAGGTGCCCATCTGCGCGCCACGACGGCCACCGGCCGAGGACACGGTGAAGCACATCTTGTCGTAGATATCCATGAAGGACATCGGCCCGGAGGTGTAGGCGCCAGCGCCGGCAACGAAGGCACCACGCGGACGCAGGGTGCTGAACTCGTAGCCGATGCCGCAGCCGGCCTTCAGGGTCAGGCCCGCTTCGTGGACCTTCTCCAGGATGCCGTCCATCGAGTCGGTGATGGTGCCCGACACGGTGCAGTTGATGGTGCTGGTGGCCGGCTTGTGCTGCTGGGCGCCGGCATTGGAGGTGATGCGGCCAGCCGGGATTGCGCCACGGCGCAGGGCCCAGGCGAAACGCTCATACCAGTAGGCGCGCTTGTCGTCGGTGGCCTCGGCATCCGCCAGGGCGCGGGCCACGCGCAGGTAGGTGCCGTCGATATCGGCGTCCAGCGCTTCGCCTGCCTTGGTCGTGAGGCGGTACTTCTTTTCCCAGATGTCCTGCGAGGCAGGCTGCAGAGGGATCATGTCCGACTTGGTTTGATTGCTGACCACTTCCAGACGCACCGTACTCATGATTGTGGAAACTCTCCTGGGGCACCTTGCGGTGCGATTTTCTTTTCCCAAACAGGCCGGGCAGCAAAGACAGCGACGCGCAGGCGCGTACTTACGCGCCTGTCGGCGGGATGAGGGGATTCCGGGAAAAACCGGTTTTCTGCATCACTGTCGCGGTCATTGCACGCCTTCCGTTGGGGTGCTTGCACCCCGAGCACTAAACCCTACTGCTTGGGGACGCTTTTCACATCAACCCAACATCTAGTGGGTGATGACCCGACCAAGCTTACCCACCCACGGGGTGATGTCAAACGAAAAATGTACGTCTTCTCTATTGCATTCCGTGCAGAGCTTGAGGCCCTTGGGATTGCGGCAATGCAGAAGTTTCATTGCCGATTTAACTGCCCCCCGCCACACTCGTGTTCAGCAACCCGCCCCACCCCGGCGCCGCCCTCGGGCGCCCCCGCATGGAACCCCCGGCAATGCGACCCATCCCGACCCTGCTGACCCTGGCCCTGGCCGCCGCCTTTGGTGGTTTCACTGCCACCGCCATCAATGCCCACCTGGACAACCGCGCCGAAGCCGCCTCGCTGAGTACGGTGTTGCCGACCACCGCCGCGCTGCCGGCCGCCGTCGCCGGACAAGCGGTGCCGTCACTGGCGCCGATGCTGGAACAGGCCATGCCAGCCGTGGTCAGCGTCAACACCAAGCAGGTCGTGCGGGTACGCAATCCCTTCTTTGACGACCCCTTCTTCCGCCGCCTGTTCCCGCAGGTGCCACAGGAGCGCATCAACGAGTCGCTGGGCTCGGGCGTGATCATCGATGCAGCGCGCGGCTACGTGCTCACCAACCACCACGTGGTCGAGAACGCCGACGACGTACAGGTCACCCTGGCCGACGGCCGCACGGTCAAGGCCGAGTTCCTCGGTTCGGACCGCGACACCGACATCGCCCTGATCCGCATCCCCGCCGAAAAGCTCACCGCGCTGCCGCTGGGCAACAGCGACCAGCTGCGCGTGGGTGACTTCGTCGTGGCGATCGGCAACCCCTTCGGCTTCAGCCAGACCGTCACCTCCGGCATCGTCTCGGCGGTTGGCCGCAGCGGCATCCGTGGGCTGGGCTACCAGAACTTCATCCAGACCGATGCCTCGATCAACCCCGGCAACTCCGGTGGCGCACTGGTCAACCTCAACGGCCAGCTGGTCGGCATCAATACCGCCAGCTACAACCCGCAGGGCAGCATGGCCGGCAACATCGGCCTGGGCCTGGCGATTCCGTCCAACCTGGCCCGTGACGTGGTCGAGCAGCTGATCACCAAGGGCGTGGTGGTGCGCGGCACGCTGGGCGTGGAAACCCAGAACCTGACACCGCAGATCGCGCAGGGCCTGGGCCTGGAAGAGGCCCGTGGCGCTTTGGTAACGCGCGTGCTGGCCGGTTCCGGCGCGGCGGCGGCCGGAGTAAAGGCCGGCGACGTGGTAACCGCGATCAATGGCCAGCGCGTGGACAGCGCACAGGCCCTGCACAACTTTGAAGGGCTCTCCACGGTCGGCCGCACGGTCGATCTGGAGGTGCGCCGCGACGGCAAGCCGCTGCAGCTCAAGGCCACCTTGAAGGAACAACCGCGTGCGGTGGCCGGCGATACGCTGGACCCGCGCCTGAGCGGCGCCACCTTCGCCGACCTCCCCGAATCGCTGCGCCAGGCCGGCATCAACGGCGTGCTGGTCAGCGAAGTAGCGCGTGGCAGCCGCGCCGCGCAATCGGGCCTGGCCGGTGGCGATGTGATTCTCGCGGCCAGCAGCGGTGCGTTCACCGACCTCGCCGGCTGGCGCGCCAGCTTCGGCCAACGCCCGCCACAGCTGGTGTTGAACATCCTGCGCGGTGGCAGCCAGCGCGGCCAATTGATGATGCGATGATGCCCAGGTGAGCATCTTGTGGTGCCGGCGTAACGTTGTTTACACCCGGCAACTGCTATTTGTTGAGTTCTGTTGCAACCGCGCGCCATCCGGCGCACCCGCTGAAACCAGGAGATCACGATGAGCCCCACCAATACCGAGAACATGAAGGAACACCTGGGCGAGGCTGGCGCACACCTGAAGTCCGCCGCTTCCGCCGCTGGCTCGGCCGTCAAGGGCGCTGCCGGTGCCGCCGGCGACGAACTGCGTCTGGGCAAGGCCAACATGAAGGCCGAACTGTCCGACAGCGCGCTGTCCGGCCTGGCCGCCGCCGAGCTGGGCGGTGCTGCCGCCAAGGAACAGGTCGACGCACTGATGGACAAGGGCAAGGACCTGATCGACAGCGCCGCCGACCTCATCCGTGAGCGTCCGCTGGCCTCGTTCGGCGTGGCCTTCGCCGCTGGCTGGATCATTGCCAAGCTCGCCCGCAGCAACGACTGATCGGCGTGAGCGATAACGCAACACCGCCCACTGGCGACGATTCCACCCCGGGCCAGGCGCCCGGGCTGGAAGAAAGCATCCGTCAGGTTGGCGCCGCCGGCCGGCAGACGCTGGACTCGGCTTCCAACACGCTGCGCTCCCTGCGCCGGCTGGCGTCTGCTGACCTGGCCCTGGCGCGCAGCGCGTTTGGTCGTTCCCTGGCATGGAGCGGCGTGGCCATCGTATTCGGCGCCTCGGCGCGGCTGCTATTGGCCGCCACGGCGGTGGCGATGCTGCAATACATGGGCTTGTCGCTGTTCGTCTCGCTGCTGATCCCCACCCTCACCAGCCTGGCCGTCACCGGCTACGCGATCTGGCGGGTGTCGTACTTCTTCCACCACACCGGCATGCACGCCACCCGCCGGCAGTTGTCGCGGCTGGGTCTGTTCGACGAGCCAACCGGCGAAGACCCCGATGCCGAAGTGAAGATCCCCGGGGAGAACACACCGTGAATTTCGAAGCCCTGCAACGCCGTGTGCGCCGCGCCGAAGCCGTGGTGCAGGTGCGTGGCGAGGAAGCCACCCAGCACTGGGACCAGCTCAACCAGAGCTGGCGCAGTGCATGGACACCCGGTCGCATCGTGGTGGTCGGCCTGGCTGGCGGCTTCCTGGCCGGCAAGCTGGAACCCGGCGGTGCCTTCAGCGGCAGCCGTTGGTTGCAGATGATCGGCTCGGTGTCCGGGCTGGTCAGCAGTGCGCAGGCTTCGGTCGCCTCGTTTGCCGCCGCTGCGGCAGCGGCCGGGGTGATGGCCGGGCAGGCGGCGGCCGATGACGATGCCGATCAAGGCGACGACGAGGACAGCCCGCCGCCCGCCGCGGCAGCCAGCACGGCGCGCAGCAACAGCACGCCACCCGGCCCCGCCGAAGCGGCGACAGAACTGTCAGAATCCTGAGCACGGCGCCACCGCGCGCCGTTCCGTTCACGGAGCGCTGCCCGCATGTCTGACCCGTTGCCCGAAGCCACACCCCGCCCCGCTGAAGCCCCTGCGCCACGCCCGCGCGCGCCAGTCGCCGTGGTGGTACTGGCGACGCTGGCGGTGGGTTACACGCTGTGGGCCGCGCAGGAAGTGATCCTGCCGGTGCTGCTGGCGATGTTCTTCGCGCTGATCGGCAACCCCATCATCCGCCTGCTGCAGAAACTGCACCTGCCACGCTTCCTCGGCGCACTGCTGGTGCTGGCGGCAGGCTTGGCAGGCAGCGCCGCGCTGACCGTGCAGTTGGCCGGCCCGGCCACCGAATGGGTGCAGGAAGCGCCGCAGCAGATGCGACAGATCTCGCGCAAGGTGCAGGACTTCGTCAAACCGGTGCAGCAGGCCAACCTGGCGGCGGAGAGCTTCGCCCGCGCCGCCGGTGGCGAAGGCAACCGCAAGGTGCAGGTGATCCGCACCCAGCTCGACGATCCCTACAAGGCACTGGTGCGCACACCCAAGCTGGCCGCCTCGGCGCTGGCGGTGGTGCTGCTGACCCTGTTCTTCATGATCTATGGCGAAAACCTGCAGCGGCATGTGATCGCACTGCTGCCCAACCGCCAGCAGAAACGCTTCACCGCCGAGATACTGCGCTCGATCGAGCGCGAGATATCCCGTTACGTGTTGACCATCACCCTCATCAACGTCGGCCTTGGCCTGATCCTGTCCGGCGTGCTGATGCTGCTCGGTATCGCCCTGCCCGAGGCCCTGCTGTGGGGCACGGTGGCCGCGCTGCTGAATTTCGCCCCGTACGTGGGGCCACTGATCGGCATCGTGCTGATGCTGCTGATGGGCTTCGTCGAATTCCGCGATCCACTGACCGCCCTGCTGCCAGCGCTGGCTTACCTGGCCCTGCATACGCTGGAGGGGCAGCTGATCACGCCCATCGTGCTCGGCCGCCGCATGGCGATCTCGCCGCTGATGCTGATCCTGGCATTGATGCTGTTCGGCTGGCTGTGGGGCATGATCGGCCTGCTGCTGGCAGTGCCGCTGCTGGTCTGCGTGAAGCTGGTGCTGAGCCGCGTGGATGGCATGCACGGCTGGGCCAAGCTGCTGGAGTAAGCGCCGCTTTTGTCGGAGCGGCGTCAGCCGCGAAGCTGATGATTCTGCCGCAATCAGCAACGTAGCCCGGGTAAGCGCAGCGCACCCGGGAAGTGGGCGCGCGCTGATGTCTGGCGTTGTCTGCAAACGGTCCC
>NZ_JBRREC010000034.1:0-42866 GCF_056760015.1 Stenotrophomonas sp. STEN029
ATCCTCAGCTTCGCGGCTGACGCCGCTCCCACAAGAATCAGCCGATGTCAGAGCCAGACAGCGGGTTCCGAGCCACTCAAATGCTCGAAATCGCAACGTTCGAACCGGCGGTATACCTGTAGCAACGGCGTCAGCCGCGAAGCAGGGAGATCATCAGATGAAGGGGTGTGGGGATCCTCAGCTTCGCGGCTGACGCCGCTCCCACAGATAGCACCGTGCCGCTGCATTGAGCCGCGGTTTGCGCACTGTGTGCACCTGTCCCATGTATGGCGCGGGTGGTTGCAGGTGAGACCACCACTGCCGTGAGCGACATGAGCAAGACGGCACAAGGCCTGCGCGGGCTTGCCCTGCAACAGGCCCGCCACTCCCTACCTTTGCGTATGGGTTTGCTTTGCCCGGCCCGGTCGAAAACGCGACAATACAAGGGTTTCCCAATCCGGCAGCCGGATGGGGTTTGCGCGCCGGCCCACTGGATGGTCGTGCGCCTGCCCAATCGCCGCTGCCGTTCCACGCACCGCATCCGTCAGCAAGAGAGTTTTTGCCCCCATGTCGAATACGCCGAAGATCATCTACACGCTCACCGACGAAGCTCCGTTCCTGGCCACGCAGTCGCTGCTGCCCATCGTCGATGCCTTTACCGCGACCGCCGGCATTGCCGTCGAAACTCGCGACATCTCGCTGTCCGGCCGCATCCTGTCGCAGTTCCCGGATTTCCTGAAGGACGAGCAGAAGATCAGCGATGATCTGGCCGAACTGGGCGAGCTGGCGACCAAGCCGGAAGCCAACATCATCAAGCTGCCGAACGTGTCGGCCTCGGTGCCGCAGCTCAAGGCCGCGATCAAGGAACTGCAGGAGCAGGGTTTCATCCTGCCGAATTACCCGGATGCGCCGACCGACGACGTGTCGCGTGACATCCAGGCGCGCTACGACAAGATCAAGGGCAGTGCGGTCAACCCGGTGCTGCGCGAAGGCAACTCCGATCGCCGCGCACCGCTGTCGGTGAAGAACTACGCCCGCAAGCACCCGCACCGCATGGGCGCCTGGACTGCCGACTCCAAGTCGCACGTCGCGCACATGGACGGCGGTGATTTCTACGGCAGCGAAAAGTCGGCCACCGTCGCCAACGCCGGCAGCCTGAAGATCGAGCTGGTACAGAACGACGGCAACACCGTCGTGCTGAAGGCCAAGACCGCAGTCAAGGCCGGCGAAATCGTCGACGCCTCGGTGATGAACCGCAAGGCGCTGGCGGCGTTTGTTGATGCACAGATTGCCGATGCCAAGGAGCAGGGCGTGCTGTTCTCGCTGCACCTGAAGGCGACGATGATGAAGGTCTCCGACCCGATCATGTTCGGTGTCGTGGTCGACGAGTTCTACAAGGACGTGCTGAGCAAGCACGCTGCCAGCCTTGCGCAGATTGGTTTCGATTCCAACAACGGTATCGGCGACCTGTACGCGCGCCTGTCGCAGCTGCCGGAAGCCGAGCAGACCGCAATCAAGGCCGACATCGCCGCCGAGTACGCCAAGCGTCCGGCCGTGGCCATGGTCAACTCGGACAAGGGCATCACCAACCTGCATGTGCCGTCGGACGTGATCGTCGACGCCTCGATGCCGGCGATGATCCGTGACTCCGGCAAGATGTGGAACGCCGAAGGCAAGCTGCAGGACACCAAGGCGGTCATCCCCGACCGTTGCTATGCCGGCGTGTACCAGGCCGTTATCGACGACTGCAAGGCGCATGGCGCGTTCAACCCGGCGACCATGGGCTCGGTACCGAACGTCGGCCTGATGGCACAGAAGGCCGAGGAATACGGCTCGCACGACAAGACCTTCCAGATCGCTGCCGATGGCGTGGTCAAGGTCACCGACGAGGCCGGCAACGTGGTGTTCGAACACGCCGTCGAAGCCGGTGACATCTGGCGCATGTGCCAGACCAAGGACGCGCCGATCCAGGACTGGGTGAAGCTGGCCGTCAGCCGTGCCCGCCTGAGCAACACCCCGGCGCTGTTCTGGCTGGACGCCAAGCGCGCCCACGATGCGCAGGTGATCGCCAAGGTCGAGAAGTACCTGAAGGACCACGACACCAGCGGCCTGGACATCCGCATCCTGTCGCCGGAAGAAGCCACCGCCGTGTCGCTGGAGCGCATCCGCAAGGGCGAGGACACCATCTCGGTGACCGGCAACGTGCTGCGTGATTACCTCACCGACCTGTTCCCGATCCTGGAGCTGGGCACCAGCGCCAAGATGCTGTCGATCGTGCCGCTGATGGCCGGTGGCGGCCTGTTCGAAACCGGTGCTGGCGGCTCGGCGCCGAAGCACGTGCAGCAGTTCGTCGAAGAGGATTACCTGCGTTGGGATTCGCTGGGTGAGTTCCTGGCCCTGGCCGCATCGCTGGAGCACCTGGGCCAGCGTTACGACAACAAGGGCGCCACCGTGCTCGCCAATGCGTTGGATGCTGCCAACGGCAAGTTCCTGGACAACGACAAGTCGCCGTCGCGCAAGCTGGGTGGCATCGACAACCGTGGTAGCCATTTCTACCTGGCCATGTACTGGGCGCAGGCGCTGGCCGAGCAGAACGACGATGCCGCGTTGAAGGCAAAGTTCGCACCGCTGGCCGAAGTGCTGACCAGCAACGAGCAGAAGATCGTCGACGAGCTGGCGGCGGTGCAGGGCAAGGCCGTGGACATCGGCGGTTACTACCGTCCGGACCTGTCCAAGGCTGGCCCGGCAATGCGTCCGAGTGCCACCCTCAATGCCGCGATCGCCAGCCTCAAGGGCTGATCAACGTAAGAGCAATGGCGGCGTGATGTAGCTGCTGTTACACATTGAAAGCCTGTGTCCGTGAAGGACGCAGGCTTTCTTGTTTTCGCGTGATGACCGCGTGTAGATACGACCAAGGTCGTGTGCCGAAAGCGTCACTGAAAAATCGAAATGTGGGACCAATCACCCTTTCACATGCAGCATCTGGAATAGCCTGATTCGACACGCAGGGAATCGCATGACGCGAGCGCGTCAAAAGGGGAAGAGGGCATGACCAGGGTGCTGGTAGTGGGCTCGGACACCCGGGAGGAGCAGACGCTCCTCGGGCGATTGAGGGAGATTGCGGGGCTACCGCCGGAGGGTCTGCAACGCTGTGTCGATCTGGACCAGTGCGACCTGCTCCTGGTCCGCGATACCCCGGCGTTGCGCAGCGCTGCCCAACACATGGCCAGCAAGCGGCCGGCGATGCGCTTATGGCTGCACGATGATGCCGGCGCCGTGCACGATGGCCGCAGTAGCGGCGAACTGCATCTGGATCGGGCGCAGATCCAGCACGCGCTGGCACCGCCGCCCACGCCGACAACCACCGATGGTCTGTATCTGGCCAGCGGTGCCAAGCAGGTTACCCGTCTGTTGCGGCAGCGCCTGCAGGAGAAGCAGGGCCGTGCGGTGCTGTCGTTGCAGGGCCAACCACAGCTGCTGATTGATTTCGAACACGACCAGATGGTGCCGCTCTACGTGCATCCAGTGCAGGGTCCCAGCCTTGCCCAGCAACTGGGTGACGTATTCGAGCTGTTGGCGCTGCAGGAACTGTCGTTGGCGCGCTTCCAGGCCTTGGCGGAGAACCTGTCGCGGCAACCGCTGCGGCCGCTGCTGTGGCAGATGGCGCAGTACGGCGACAACTGGACCGATTTTGATCGACGCCTGCAACAGAACGCGCGGGTGAGCCTGCTGCGTTGGCCGGACTTCCGTGTGCTCGCCCATCAACACGATGGTTTCAGGCTGTGCTCGCTGCTGCTGAAGAAGCCCTGCACCCTGGCCGAATGCACCGAGCTGCTGGAACTGGACAGCAACGCAACGCGCGCCTTCATGCGCTCGGCCTACCTGTGTGGCTATGCCACGGTGCAGCTGCCAGAGCCCACAGCTGCGCCGTCGCCGGCGCCGGCCAAGCTTGGTGCCAGCGCCCTGCTGGCACGGATGTGGCGCAGCGTCCGTCACCGTACAGGGACCCATGCATGATCGAACACAAGGTAGTGATTCTGGGCGCCATGGGGGCAGGGAAGTCGACGCTGGTGCGTGCTGTAGCGGGCGGCACCGTCATTGATACCGACGTGCTCAATACCGACGCCAGTTCCTCCAAGCTGGTAACCACGGTGGCGATGGACTATGCCGACGTGAGTCTCCCCAATGGCGATCGGCTGCGCCTGTACGGCACACCTGGGCAGGAGCGGTTCTCCTTCATCTGGCCGGTGCTGCTGCAAGGCGCGCGTGGCGTGGTGATCCTGGCTGACGCCTCCAGTCCTGACGTGGCGCAGGAAATGGAGCGTTACCTGCTGGCACTGCGCGAGCACGCCGGGACGGTTCCGGCGGTCATTGGTGTATCCAAATTCGATCTTGTGCCGGACGTGGACCTCGATGCCTGCCTGCTGCAGGCACAGAAGACCGCCGGCCGGCCGTTGCCACTGGTGCCGTTCGATGCACGCTCGGAGGATGCGGTGATGCTGTTGATGGATGTGCTGATGGGTGAAGTCGAAGCCGCTGCCCTGGTGGGTGCCCATGACTGAGGCCAAGGCGATTGCATTGCTGGAGGACTGGGAAGTCGCCGTGATAGACCAGCGGCTGCAGGAGTTCACCAGTTCAGTGGACGGCGTGCGTGCCGCGGTGGTTGCCAGCATCGACGGTTTTGTCCTGGCCCAGGCGGCCACCGAGACCTCCAGTGGCGAACGCCTGGCTGCCATGACCAGCGCCATGCTGGCCCTGGCTTCGGCGGTTGGCCGCGAGCTGGCGCTGGGGACGATGGACGTGCTGATGCTGGAGGCCAGCGAGGGCAAGGTACTGATGCAATCGATCCAGTTGCCCCGCGGCTCGCTGCTGCTGATGGCCGCTTGCGGCCAGCGCAGCGTGATCGGGCATGTGCTGTGGAGTGCGCGCGAGTGCGGGCGCAAGATCCAGGCGGAATTGTCCGGGGAGTGAGGGCGGCACTGGCTGCGGCTGCATTGGAGCCAAAGCCAAAGCCAAAGCTCCCCTCATCCCAACCCTTCTCCCGCGGGCGGGAGAAGGGCTAAATCAAAAGGCAAGGCCAAAGCCAAAGCCAAAGCTAGAGCTAGAGCCAGAGCTAGAGCCAGAGCTAGAGCTAGAGCCCCCGTCCCAGCCCTCCCCGGCGCTATGCGCAGGGGAGGAGCGGAGCTTGCGCTCGCACGCAACCTGCAGATGGCCGCGATCCACCCCCTCCCTTTTGCGTAGCAAAGGGGAGGGTTGGGGAGGGGTGCTCCTGGCGCGAAACCCCCCAATCCACGAACAACTCCACGCCCAGGCCTGCCCCGAACAGCAACCAGTAGCGTATGGTCAGCGCAACTCCCCGGTGTTCTCCCGCATGCGATTGCCCCGTACCTGCATCGACCCAGCACCTCGGCAACGTCAGGTCATGCCGTCATGACCGAGTCGGCTACAGACAGCGCGTTGGCCGCCAGCATCGCCAGCTGCATCGCGCAGGGCTTCGAGGATTACCACCGCGACTTCGCCCAGATCAGCCGGCGCGCACGCGAGCGCTTCCAGCGCCGAGACTGGACCGCTGCCAAAGCCGATGCAGTGGAGCGCATCGAGCTGTATGACGTCTGTGTCGCGCAGTGCCGCACCCAGCTGGATCAGCTGCTGCAGGGCAGTAGCGAGTTGCAGATGCTGTGGCGGCAGGTCAAACAGGATTTCGCCGGGTTGATCGAGGGTCGCATCGACGGCGAGCTCTACAAGACCTTCTACAACACGCTCACCCGGCGTCTGTTTGCTACCCATGGCGTGGATGACAGCATCGAGTTCATGGCGCTGGACATCGAACCCTCCGACGCCATCACCCACCCGGTCGCGCGGCATGTCTATGCGGTGTCCGAGGCGCGTCCGGCCGAAGCGTTCTCACGTTTGTTGGCGGACTATGCGTTCGACCTGCCGTACGCGCACCAGCTACGTTGTGCAGCGGCCATCGCGGTGCGGCTGCAAGATGACCTAGCCCATTGGGGGCCGTATCCGGTCCGCGCGATCGAGTTGTTGCAGACCGTGTTCTACCGCGAGCGACGTGCCTATCTCGTCGGGCGCGTGTTCGGCGAGCACAGGTTTTCGCCGTGTGTGATTGCGCTGGTCAACGATGAAAACGGGATTCGTGCGGAGGCGGTGCTGAGCCGCCGCCGCGATGTGGCGCATCTGTTCGGCGTCTCACGCAGCTACTTCCAGGCCGACCTGCCTACCGTGGCCGATGCAGTGGTGTTCCTGCGCAGTATCCTGCCGGGCAAACCGGTGGATGAGATCTACACGGTGCTGGGCCGGGCCAAACAGGGCAAGACCGAGCGTTACCGCACCTTCTTCAGTCACTTCCAGCAGCACGACAACGAGCAGCTGGTGCACGCGGATGGCACGCCCGGTATGGTGATGACGGTATTCACCCTGCCCAGCTACCCGCTGGTGTTCAAATTGATACGTGATCGGTTTGCGTGGCCGAAGACGATGAGTCGGCAGGATGTTGAAAACAAGTACGCCTTGGTCTTCAATCTGGATCGCATCGGGCGCTTGCTGGATGCCCAGCCTTATCGCTACCTGCGCTTCCCCCTGCAACGGTTCGCGCCCGCGCTGCTGCAGGAACTTGTGCAGGAGTGCAGCCAGAGTGTCCGCGTCGATGGCGACGAGGTCGAGATCGCGTTGTGCTACGTGCAGCGACGTTTCCGGCCTTTGAATCTCTACCTGCGCGAGCAGGGAGCCGAGGCGGCGCGCGCTGCTGCGCTCGACTACGCGCAGGCGATCCGCGACATGGCCTGCAACAACATCTTCCCCGGTGACATGTTGTTGAAGAACTTCGGCGTGTCGCGGCATGGTCGCGCGGTGTTCTACGACTATGACGAACTGTGCCTGGTGACCGAGTGCACTTTCCGCGCATGGCCACGGCCGCGCAGCGAGGAGGAGGCGATGGCGGCCGAGCCGTGGTTCCACGTTGCCCCTAACGATGTCTTCCCGGAGCGCTTCGCCCTGTTCATGGGCTTGCCTGCTGTCTTGTTGGACGTGGTACGTGAAAAGCACGCGGAGTTGTTCGAGCCGAAATGGTGGCAGGGATTGCAGGCCGGCTTCCGTGAAGGACGCTACCCCGACACGCCGCCTTATCCAGCGGCGCTGCGCTTGGCTTGATGCTTGTAGCGCAACTTCGGCTGCGCTCTAATCCGCATTCCGGACACAGGGAGAGGTGCGATGCGACACATGCTTGCAGCAGTGGCAGTAGGTGCGGTGCTGGTGATGGGGATGCCGGTGGTGGCCGCCGCTGGCAGTGGCGGTGTCAGTTCGGTGCGCGAGCGGATCGAAAGCAGCATGGTGGTCAGTGGTGACGTCACGATAGAAACGGATGGTTCGGTATCTGCGCTGCGGGTGGAGAAGCAGGATGAGCTACCTCCGTCCGTGGTCAAGCTGGTGCGTGACGCGGGCTTGAAATGGAAGTTCGAGCCGGTTGTCAGGAATGGTGTGGCGGTACGTGCACTGGCCCCGATGAGTCTGCGCGTCATAGCCCGTAAGCTGGACCTTGGACGTTATGAAATCAGCCTGCGTGGCATCAATTTCTCACGCCTTGACGGTGACGACCCGGAGAGCATCGCACGCATCGAGATGACGCCACCGCGTTACCCGGTACAGGCGTTCCGTGCAGGCGTGTCCGGTAGCGTCTATCTGCTGCTCAAGGTTGGCCGGGATGGCAAGGTCGAGGACGTTTTCGCCGAGCAGGTGAACCTCACTTTCCTCAGCGGGGAGTCCGAACAGCGGCTTGGACGCGAGGTGCTTGCAAAGAGCGCGATTGCCGCTGCCAGGCAGTGGACCTTCCGCGTTCCAACGCAGGGCGCCGAGGCTGGGCAGGCGTTCTGGAACGTACGCGTGCCGGTTGGGTTTTCCTTGGGCGATGCGGCTGCCGAAGGCCAGGGTCCGGCGCGGTGGGTAAGTTACGTCCCTGGCCCACGTGAGCGTGCCCCATGGCGGGACGACAGCGATCCGCTGGGCTTTGCGCCGGATGCACTGGTCGATGGCAGCGTAAACCTGGTGGACAACAACGGTCCGCGCCTGCTGACGCCACTGCAGGGCAGCTGATCCCTGATGCGGAGGTAGTGCCAAGCCATGCTCGGCAGCGGCGCTACCGGTAATGCCCCAGCCGAGCATGGCTCGGCTCTACAGGTGCGGCGGAAGCTGCGAAGCAGGTACCGTCCGTCCAATCATCGCCAAGCAAAAACCCCGCGAAAGCGGGGTTTTTGCCTGCAGCCAATTGCAACCGGAATCAGCGCTTCATCGAACCGAAGAACTCGTCGTTGGACTTGGTGTTCTTCATCTTGTCGAGCAAGAACTCCATCGCGGCGATTTCGTCCATCGGGTGCAGCAGCTTGCGCAGGATCCAGATCTTCTGCAGCAGCTCCGGTTCGATCAACAGGTCTTCGCGGCGGGTGCCGGAACGGTTGATGTCGATGGCCGGGTAGACGCGCTTCTCGGTGATGCGGCGGTTCAAGTGCACTTCGCTGTTGCCGGTGCCCTTGAATTCTTCGTAGATCACTTCGTCCATCTTCGAGCCGGTTTCAACCAGCGCGGTGGCGATGATGGTCAGCGAGCCGCCTTCTTCAACGTTACGTGCAGCACCGAAGAAACGCTTCGGGCGGTGCAGGGCGTTGGCGTCCACACCACCGGTCAGGACCTTGCCGGAGCTCGGTACGACGTTGTTGTAGGCGCGGGCCAGACGGGTGATCGAGTCGAGCAGGATCACCACGTCCTTCTTGTGCTCGACCAGGCGCTTGGCACGCTCGATCACCATTTCGGCGACCTGCACGTGGCGCGCGGCGGGTTCGTCGAAGGTCGAGGAGACCACTTCGCCGCGCACGGTGCGCTGCATTTCGGTCACTTCTTCCGGGCGCTCATCCACCAGCAGCACGATCATGTGCACTTCCGGATGGTTGGTGGTGATGGCGGTGGCGATCTGCTGCATCATCATCGTCTTGCCGGCCTTCGGTGGCGAAACGATCAGCGCGCGCTGGCCCTTGCCCTGCGGTGCCATCAGGTCGAGGATGCGACCGGTGATGTCTTCCGAGGAGCCGTTGCCGCGCTCAAGCGTGAAGCGCTTGCGCGGGAACAGCGGGGTCAGGTTTTCGAACAGCACCTTGTTCTTCGAGGCTTCGATCGGCTCACCGTTGATGGTGTCCACGATCGACAGCGCGAAGTAGCGCTCGCCGTCCTTCGGGAAGCGGATGCGGCCCGACAGGTGGTCGCCGGTGCGCAGGTTGAAGCGGCGGATCTGGCTGGGCGAGATATAGGTGTCGTCCGGGCCGGCCAGGTAGCTGGCTTCGGCTGCACGCAGGAAGCCGAAGCCGTCCGGCAGGATTTCCAGCACGCCGTCGGCGGCGACGCCGTCGCCGTGGCGGGTCAGCACCTTGAGCAGGGCGAAGATCACGTCCTGCTTGCGGGCACGGGCCACGCCTTCGGAGATCTGCAGCTGTTCGGCGATTTCCAGCAGCTTCTGTGCCGGCATCCGCTTCAGGTCGCTGAGCGAATAGACCGGGAAACCTTCCGGCACGCTCGGCATCTGGCGTGGGACAAAATTGTCGTTGCCGCCGTCGTTGCCCATGCCGTTGTCGTCACGCTGACGATTGCGGTCACGGTCGCGACGGTTGCGGAAACGGTCGCGGCGGTTGCCCTGACCTTGGCCCTGCTGATTCTGCTGGCCATAGCGCTGCTGGTTGTTGTTGCCTTCGCCGTTGTCCTGGCCACCCTGTGAGGTGTTGTTGTCGCCGGAGCTTGCTGCCGGGGCCTGGCCTTCATTGCTGGACGCCGCCGCGGCGGGCGCGGGAGGCGCAGCAACCGGGGCAGGTGCCGGAGCCACAGCTACCGGAGCCGGGGCGGCCGGGGCGGCAGGCAACGGAAGAGCCGGCTGGGCGGGGGCAGAAGCACCGCTGTCGGCGCTTTCAACGGCTTTGGCAACACGCGGCTTGCGCACGCGCTTCTCGACAGGAGCGTCGGTGCTCCCGGTTTCGGAAGGAGTGTTCTCGGACAAGTGCTTGATTCCTCTCGCTTGGATGTGCGAGCGCCCTGCGGGGCTGCGAATTGGTTGGGATGGTCCGGACGAGAACCCGTCCAGAGGGTGCGGCACGCGAATGCTGCCGGATGTAGCGACACTAACACCGCCATGCGCGGCGGTGCAAGCGCCTGCAAAACCCTGTTGGGCCGCGGTCAGGCTGGCCCGGTGGCCGGCGGCACGGGGCCGCCGGACCATGCTGGATCAGACCAGCGCCTTGTCGATCATCTGGCTCAGCTGGCCCTTGCCTACTGCGCCGATCTGGGTGGCCTGGATCTGGCCATCCTTGAACAACAGCAGCATCGGGATCGAGCGCACGTGGTACTTGATCGCGGTGGCGCGGTTCTCGTCCACATTGACCTTGGCGATCTTCAGCTTGCCGTCATAGGCATCAGCCAGTTCGTCCAGGACCGGGGAAATCATCTTGCACGGGCCGCACCATTCAGCCCAGAAATCCACCAGGACCGGTTCGCTCGATTGCAGGACGGCGCTGTCGAAGTCGGCGTCGCCGACGTGTAAAACCTTATCGCTCACTTGGAGTCTCCTGGTGCAATGCGACTGCCCATGCCGGGTTGGCGGTCGCATTGCGGTAAACTGGGGCATTGCGCGGACAGTGGGCAGGGCCCAGGTGTCGCGCGACCCGGCGCAGGGGCCGCAGTGTGCGACGGTGCCCGAATCGATGCAAGCTGCCCGGCCACACTGACCGGCTGGCACTACAAAGACGAAATCAATGAGCGACAAACCGCTAACCGACGTGACATTTTCCTCCTTCGAGCTGCAGCCGGCCTTGCTGGCGGGACTTGAAGGCGCGGGTTTCACCCGCTGCACCCCCATTCAGGCGCTGACCCTGCCGGTGGCTTTGCCGGGCGGCGACGTTGCCGGCCAGGCCCAGACCGGTACCGGCAAGACGCTGGCCTTCCTGGTCGCCGTCGCCAACCGCCTGCTGACCCGTCCGGCGCTGGCCGACCGCAAGCCGGAAGATCCGCGCGCGCTGATCCTGGCACCGACCCGCGAGCTGGCCATCCAGATCCACAAGGACGCGATGAAGTTCGCCGCCGACACCGGCCTGCGCTTCGCGCTGGTCTACGGTGGCGTGGACTATGACAAGCAGCGCGAGCTGCTGCAGCAGGGCGTGGACGTGATCATCGCCACCCCCGGCCGCCTGATCGACTACGTCAAGCAGCACAAGGTGGTTTCGCTGCACGCCTGCGAAATCTGCGTGCTGGACGAAGCCGACCGCATGTTCGATCTGGGCTTCATCAAGGACATCCGCTTCCTGCTGCGGCGCATGCCGGAGCGCACCACGCGCCAGACCCTGCTGTTCAGCGCCACCCTCAGCCACCGCGTGCTGGAGTTGGCCTATGAGCACATGAACGAGCCGCAGAAGCTGGTGGTGGAGACCGAAAGCATCACCGCCGACCGCGTCCGCCAGCGTATCTACTTCCCGGCCGACGAAGAAAAGCTGCCGCTGCTGATCGGCCTGCTGTCGCGCAGTGAAGGCGCGCGCACCATGGTGTTCGTCAACACCAAGGTATTCGTCGAGCGTGTTGCACGCGCTCTGGAAAAGGCCGGTTACCGTGTTGGCGTGCTGTCCGGTGACGTGCCGCAGAAAAAGCGTGAGAGCCTGCTCAACCGCTTCCAGAAGGGCCAGCTGGAAATCCTGGTGGCCACCGATGTGGCCGCACGCGGCCTGCACATCGACGGCATCAAGTACGTCTACAACTACGACCTGCCGTTCGACGCCGAAGACTACGTGCACCGCATCGGCCGTACCGCGCGCCTGGGCGAAGAAGGTGATGCGATCAGCTTCGCCTGCGAGCGCTATGCGATGAGCCTGCCGGACATCGAGGCCTACATCGAGCAGAAGATTCCGGTCGAGTCGGTTACCGCCGAACTGATGACCGCGCTGCCGCGTCCCGAGCGCGCGCCGCTGCCGGAAGGCGAAGAAGGGGAGAGCGTGGGTGCCATCTTCCGCGAAGCCCGCGAGCAGAAGGCCGCTGACGAAGCCCGTCGTGGCGGTGGTCGCAGCGGTGGCAAGCCCGGTGAACGCCGCGGCGAGCGCAGCGCCGACGGCAAGCCGCGTGGCCCGCGCAAGCCGCGCGTCGAAGGCGCCCCGGCCAATGCCGAAGGCACATCCAAGCCGCCGCGTCCGGTCGCTGAAGGTGCGCCGAATGCGGCCAACAGCCCGGCAGTGGAAGGCGAGCGCGCACCGCGCAAGCGTCGCCGCCGTCGCCACGGTCGCCCGGTTGAGGGTGCCGAAGGTGCAACACCGGCAGTGGTCAACACCAACGGCCCGGTGCAGGTACAGGCCAAGCCGATGCGTGCTGGCAACGACAGCGACTCGTTCCTGACCCGCCTGGGCCGCAAGATCCGCCGGATGCTGTCGGGCAGCTGATCGCCGCGAGCCTGTAGTGCCGAGCCATGCTCGGCAGAGGCTCTAGCAGCAAGATCAAAACGGTAGTGCCGAGCCATGCCCGGCAGCGGCATTACCGGTAAAGCCCCATGCCGAGCATGGCTCGGCACAACAGCTCCCTCCCTTTTGCGCAGCAAAGGGGAGGGTTGGGGAGGGGTAAGCTTTTTGCCGGTTGATGCAATCCCGGCTCCGCGGCTTATGCCGCTCCTGCAGCATGGTTGGGATAGCCCCTGCCGAGCATGGCTCGGCACTACAGGTAACCCACGTCACGTGACCGGCATCCCCCGCAGTCCGCCCGCGCTCCTGCATAATCAGCACGATGAGCGTCCTGCGTTTTGACAATGTCAGCAAACAGTATGCCGGTGGCCATCAGGCGCTGCTGGATGTCAGCTTTGAGGTGGCGGCCGGCGAGATGCTGTTCGTTACCGGGCACTCCGGTGCCGGCAAGAGCACCTTGCTCAAGCTGATCCATCTCAGCGAGCGGCCCAGTCGTGGCGCGGTGATCTTTGGCGAGCGCAACCTGCTCAAGGTGCGCGGCGGCAAGGTTGCCCTGCATCGGCGCGAAGTCGGCGCGGTCTACCAGGACCATCGCCTGCTGGTCGACCGCAGCATCGGCGAGAACGTTGCCCTGCCGCTGATCCTGCGCGGCGACCGCCGTGCCGATACCGGCAAGCGGGTGCGCTCGGTGCTGGAGCGGATGGGTCTTGGCCATCGCGAGAAGGCGCTGCCCAGCGAACTGTCGGCCGGTGAGCAGCAGCGCGTCGGCATCGCTCGCGCGATTGTCGCCGAGCCCAAGCTGCTGGTGGCCGACGAGCCCACCGGCAACCTCGACCCGACCTTGGCCGCGGAAATCATGACCTTGTTTGCCGAGCTGCCGTCGCGCGGCACCAGCGTGCTGGTGGTCAGTCATGACCTGGCCCTGCTCAAGCAGATGCGCAAGCGTGTGTTGATCCTCGACCACGGCCGTCTGGTCGATGACATCTCGCCGCAGGACCTGGCCGAATGACTAGCAGCAACAGCAGCGAGAAGTCCGCAACGAACACCAGCACGGCGGCACCGTCGCGGCTGGCCACCTGGATCAACCACCATCTGCACAGCGTGGTGTTCAGCCTTGGCCGCGCCCTGCGCAGGCCGTGGGCAACCGCGCTGACGGTGGCGGTGATGGCATTGGCCCTGGCCCTGCCGTTGGGGCTGTCGATCGGCCTGGACAACCTCAAGCATTTCTCCGGCAGCGTGCAGCAGTCGCGCGATATCAACCTGTTCCTGAAGACCGATGTCGATGGCGCCGCCGCACAGGAACTGGCCAAGACCCTGCGCGCCCGTGCCGATGTTGCGCAGGTGCAGTTGCGTACGCCGGATGAAGGCCTGGCCGAGCTGCGTGAGAACGCTGGTCTGGGCGAGGCCATCGATGCGCTGGGTGAAAACCCGTTGCCAACGCTGCTGGTTGTTACTCCGGCCGATGGTGCCGACGCAGCGCTGGCCAAGTCGCTGGAAAGCCTGCCGCAGGCGGACCTGGTCCAGCACGATGCACTCTGGCGGCAGCGCCTGGATGGCTGGCTGAACTTCGGCGCACGCCTGGTGCAGGTGTTGTCGGTGCTGCTGGGCCTGGGTGCAGCGCTGGTGGTCGGCAATACCGTGCGCCTGGACATCCAGGCACGGCGCGAGGAAATCGGTGTGCTGCAGTTGCTGGGTGCCAGCGACGGTTTCATCCGCCGCCCGTTCGTCTATCTGGGCGCGTGGTACGGGCTGGGTGCTGGTGCGCTCGCCTTGGGCCTGATCGGCGTGTGCGGGCTGGCCCTGCGCGCGCCATTGGCCAACCTGTCGCAGAGCTACGGCAGTCCTTTCATGTTGCATGGCCTGGATCTGCTGCATTCGGGCATGGTGCTGGTTGGCACCACGATCCTGGGTTGGTTGGGGGCATGGCTGGTGACCGGTCACTTCCTCAGGCAGACTCGCCCGACCGAAACCTGAGGCCCGCATGTCCACGCACGAGCTCAAGCACCTGATCAGCGACGCGCCGCGGGTAATGGTGGTCGATGGATCCAAACTGGTACGGCGCCTGATCAGCGACGTGCTCAAGCGCGAACTGCCTGATGTCGAGGTGGTGGGCTGCGCCAGCATCGCCGAGGCGCGCGAAGCGCTGGCCGCTGGCCCGGTGCATCTGGTCACCACGTCGCTGGCCCTGCCTGATGGCGATGGCCTGGCGCTGGCGCGGGGCGTGCGCGAAACCGCCGGGCAGGCCTATGTGCCGGTGATCGTGGTTTCCGGCGACGCCCAGCAGCATCTGGAACAGCGCCGCTTCACCGAATACGTCACCGACTATTTCGACAAGGCGCTGGGCCATGAAGCCTTGGCGACCTTCATCCGTGGCTATGTGCAGCCGGAGCCGGTGGCCAATGCGACCGTGCTGTATGTCGAAGACAGCCGCGTGGTGGCCGAAGCCACCAAGCGCATGCTCGAACGCCACGACTTGCATGTCGTGCACGTGCTTACCGCCGAGGATGCATTCTCGCTGCTCACCGCCGAGTCGCTGGGCCGCACCACGCGGCAGGTGGACCTGGTGCTCACCGACGTCACCCTCAAGGGCGAGCTCAGCGGCCGTGATGTGGTCGAACGCATCCGCGTCGACTTCGCCTATGGCAAGCGACGCTTGCCGGTGCTGGTGATGACCGGTGACAGCAATCCGCACAACCAGTCGGCGCTGCTGCAGTCCGGCGCCAATGACCTGGTGCAGAAACCCATCGAAGAGCGCCTGCTGGTGACCAAGGTGTTGTTCCAGCTGCGGTTGGCACGCATGGCACAGCCGGCGGTGGTGCTGTGAGCGAAGACGGCGCACAGATCCAGCTTGAGTCGAGTTGGAAGGCGCGCATCGGCGATTGGCTGCTGCGCCCGGAAATGCGTGAGCTGTCGGCCTTCCTGCGCAAGCGCAAGGCAGCCGGGGCGCATGTGTTCCCGCCCGGCCCGGAGATCTTTGCCGCCTTCAACGCCACCCCGTTCGAGCAGGTCAAGGTAGTGGTGCTGGGCCAGGACCCGTACCACGGTTATGGCCAGGCGCATGGCCTGAGCTTCTCGGTGAAGCCGGGCGTGCCGGTGCCGCCGTCCTTGCTCAACATCTATAAAGAGATCGAGGCCGACCTGGCCATCCCGCGCCCGGACCACGGCTGCCTGCAGCCGTGGGCGCAGCAGGGCGTGCTGCTGCTCAATGCGGTGCTGACCGTGGAAGAGGGCAAGGCCGGTGCGCATCAGGGCCGCGGCTGGGAGGGTTTCACCGACCACGTGGTCGATGTGCTCAACCGCGAGCGCGAAGGCCTGGTATTCCTGCTGTGGGGCGCTTACGCCCAGCAGAAGGGCAAGGTCATCGATACCCGGCGCCACCGCGTGTTCAAGGCACCGCATCCCTCGCCGTTGTCGGCCCACCGGGGCTTCCTCGGTTGCCGCCATTTCTCGCAGGCCAATGACTACCTGGCCCGCAACGGCCAGGCCCGGATCGACTGGCGGCTGCCGGCCTTGGCCGATCTGGCGCCGTCTGATCGCTGAACTGCCTTGATTCCTGTCATATCGCGGTGACCTTGGCTTTGCTACCTTGGCGGGGTTGGGAATGCCGTCGTTGCTGTCGCCTATTCAGGTTTGACCTCGAGTTTGCGAACAAAAACAGAACGCTGGAACTTTTTCTGTACTGAGCAGTCCAATAGTTCGACTGCTAAGATGAGGTCCTATGAACCTGAACACCTCTACTGCCCTTGTGGCAAACAATCTCCCGATCCCCAGTGCGCTCGGTTCGCTGGACGCCTACATCGGTGCCGTGCACCAGATCCCGGTGCTGTCGGTCGATGAGGAGCAGGAACTGTCGCGTCGCTTCCGCGACGAGCAGGATCTGAACGCCGCGCGTGAGCTGGTGCATTCGCACCTGCGCTTCGTGGTGCACGTGGCCCGCGGTTACAACGGCTACGGCCTGCAGCTGGGCGACCTGATCCAGGAAGGCAACATCGGCCTGATGAAGGCGGTCAAGCGCTTCGACCCGGACATGGGCGTGCGTCTGGTGTCCTTCGCGGTGCACTGGATCCGTGCCGAGATGCACGAGTTCATCCTCAAGAACTGGCGCATCGTCAAGGTCGCCACGACCAAGGCGCAGCGCAAGCTGTTCTTCAACCTGCGCAAGTCCAAGACCCGCCTGGGCTGGATGAACGCCGCCGAGGTCAGCGCCGTCGCCAAGGATCTGAACGTCTCCGAGCGTGAAGTGATGGAGATGGAATCGCGCCTGTCCGGTCGCGACATCGGCTTCGATGCGCCGTCGGATGAAGACGACGATCATGCGCCGCCGTCGCCGGCTGCGTATCTGGTCGCGCGCGATGAAGATCCGTCGCAGGCCTATGAGCGCGAGGACAGCGAAGACAACCAGCTGAGCCTGCTGCGCGAAGGCCTGGCCAAGCTCGACCAGCGTTCGCGCGACATCATCGCCCGCCGTTGGCTGGAAGCCGACAGCAAGGTGACGCTGCAGGAACTGGCAGATGAGTACGGCGTGTCGGCAGAGCGCATCCGCCAGATCGAAGCCAACGCGCTGAAGAAGATGAAGGCACTGTTCGCCGCCTGAGCAAGGCAGCAGCAGTAACACGAAGGCCCGGGGAAACCCGGGCCTTCGTTTTTGTAGTGCCGAGCCATGCTCGGCAAGAGGCCTTGTGCACGAACTAACCCCCTGTAGTGGGGGGGGGGGGGGGGGGGGGGGGGGGGGGGGGCCCCCCCGCCCCCCCCCCCCCCCCCCCCCCCCCCCCCCCACTACCAGTGAGCTTTCCCGTGTAGATTCGGCATTCCTCTTGCAGACGGAGCTGGTGATGAAAGGGAACTGCCTGTGCGGTGCGGTCGAAGTGATCGCCAATGAGCATTCCGAAATCGGCCTATGCCATTGCAGCATGTGCCGACGCTGGTCCGGTGGGCCGCTGTTCGCGGTGCATTGCGATGACCAGGTGCAGGTCATCGGCAGCGCGTTGAAGACCTATCGTTCGTCCGACTGGGCCGAGCGCGGCTTCTGCTCACAGTGCGGCACGCACCTGTATTACCGCTTGGTGCCGGACGGCGAATACTTCGTGCCGGCCGGTTTGTTCCAGGAGCAATCGTTTGAACTGGCCAGCCAGATCTTCATCGACGAAAAGCCGTCGTACTACGAATTGGCCAACGAGACGCCGAAACTAACCGGGCGCGAAGTATTCGAGCAGTTCGCCAACGGCAACAGCTGATTGCCGCTGGCGCGGCTGCGATCAGCCCGCAGGTTCCTTGCCATCGTCCTCGTCGGCATCGCCGAGGATGATGCGCGCGCTGCGCTGGTAGCTCCAATACGCTACCGCCCAGTTCAGCAGCACCACCAAGCGGTTGCGGAAGCCGATCAGGAAGAACACATGCGCGGCCAGCCAGAACCACCAGGCCAGCAAACCGGACAGCTGCAGCTTGCCGACATGCACGATGGCGGCCATGCGACCGATGGTGGCCAGGTTGCCCTGATCGTTGTAGCGGAATGGCGGCGGCGCTGGCTTGCCATCAAGACGCGCGCGGATCACCTGCGCCACGTACTTGCCCATCTGCTTGGCGGCTGGCGCCACACCCGGCACCGGCCGCCCGTTGGCCTGCATCAGCGCGACCAGATCGCCACCGGCGAAGATCTCAGGGTGGCCGGGAACCGTAAGGTCCGGTTCCACCTGTACTCGGCCGGCGCGGTCCAGCGGCACCTCCAGCGTGCGTGCCAGCGGTGAGGCGGCCACACCGGCCGCCCACACCACGGTGCGTGCGGGGACATGGGTGTCGCCCAGTTGGAAGCCCTGTCCGTCGATATGGCTGACGGCGGTGCCGGTGAGAACTTCCACGCCCAGCTTCTCCAGCTGGCGGCGCGCCTTCAGTGACAGCACTTCCGGGAACGAGGACAGCACCCGCGGTCCGGCTTCAACCAGGCGTACCTTGGCGTCGGCCGGATTGATATGGCGGAACTCGTTCTTCAGCGTGTGGCGCGCGATTTCGGCCAGGGTGCCGGCCAGTTCCACGCCGGTGGGACCGCCGCCGACGATGGCGAAGCTCAGCCATGCCGCACGTTTGGCCGGGTCGGGCTCGGCCTCGGCGCGCTCGAAGGCCAGCAGCAGCTTGCGGCGCAGGTACAACGCGTCGTCCAGCGTCTTCAGGCCGGGCGCATCGGCCGCCCATTCGTCGTGGCCGAAATAGGCGTGGGTGGCGCCGCTGGCGACCAGCAGCATGTCGTAGCCGATCTGGCTGCCATCGCCGAGTTGCACCTGCTTGGCATGTTTGTCGATGGAGACCACTTCACCCAGCCGCACCTCGATGTTGCGCTGCCTGCCGAGGATGTGCCGCAGCGGCGCGGCGATATCCGGCGAGGACAGGCCGGCGGTGGCGACCTGGTACAGCAGGGGCTGGAACAGATGGTGGTTGCGGCGATCGACCAGGGTGATGCGCAAAGGTGCATCGGCCAGTGCTCGGCTGGCCCAGAGCCCGGCGAAACCTCCGCCGATGACGACAAGGTGCGGGTGTTGCGGCATGACGTACTCCGGTGTGGCCGGTGCACCGGCCGTGGGGGCGGGTTGTCAGCGCATATCATCGCATTGATGTGCTTTGAAACAGCGATGACCGATACTGGCGGTCAGCTTGCCGCCATGGAGTCAGCCCGTGTCTGAGCCTGAAAAGCGTATCGCGTTGTTGATCGACGCCGACAACGCACCGTCATCGAAGATCGACGAGATTCTTGTGGAAGTGGCCGCCTTCGGCGTGGCCAATGTGCGCCGTGCCTACGGCGACTGGAAGAACCCACGCTTGAAGGGTTGGGAAAGCGTGCTGCATGAGTTCGCGATCCGGCCGATCCAGCAGTTCGCTTATTCCAAGGGCAAGAATGCCTCGGACATGGCGATGGTGGTGGACGCGATGGACCTGCTGTACGCGCGCAACCTGGATGGCTTTGCGATTGTCTCCAGCGATGCAGACTTCACCCCGCTGGTGATGCGCATCCTCACCGACGGTGTGAAGGTATATGGCTTCGGCGAACAGAAGACGCCGTTGGCCTTCGTCAACGCCTGCTCGAAGTTCACCTATCTGGAAGCGCTGGGCAACGATGCACCCGAAGTCGTCGAACAGGTGGCCGCCAGCAGCGCGCCGACCGCGGCGACTGCAACGGAAGTCGCGGAGCCACCGGCAGCGCCGATCAAGCCGCGCAGCACCAATGAACTGCGTGGTGACACGCGGCTGCTCAATCTATTGCGTGGCGCGGTGGATGCAGTGGCTGATGAGCAGGGCTGGGCCCTGCTCAGCGCCGTCGGCAACCAGATCGCCAACCGCGCGTCGTTCGATTCCCGCAATTATGGCTATCGCAAGTTGAGCGAGTTGATCGATGCCACCGGCCTGTTCGAGGTCAAGCGTGCCGGCAAGTCATCGGCGGTACGCGCGCTGCCACGCAAGGGAGCGCGCGATGAAAACTGAGTTGAAAGGAGTGGCGGAATGTTGAAGATATGGGGCCGGCGCAATTCCAGCAATGTGCGCAAGGTGCTGTGGTGTGCCGAGGAGATCGGTCTGCCGTATGAGTCCATCGAAGTGGGCGGCGCGTTTGGTGGCACGCAGACGGCCGAGTACCGCGCGATGAATCCGAACGGCCTGGTGCCGGTGATCGAGGACCAAGGTCTGCCGGTCTGGGAGTCCAACGCCATCGTGCGCTATCTGTCGGCACGTTATGCATTGGACGTGTTGTATCCGTCCGACCCGGTTGAGCGGGCGCGCAGCGAACAGTGGATGGATTGGACTACCTCGAGTTTCGCGGTGGCGTTCCGTGACCTGTTCTGGGGTGTTGTGCGGACTGCACCCGCGGATCGTGATGAGGCGCGTATTGCCGCAGCGTTGTTGCGTTGTGGGGAACTGTTGACGCTGGTCGATGCGGTGTTGGAAAAGCAGCCTTGGTTGTCCGGTGAGCGGTTTGCGATGGGCGATATTCCGCTGGGTTCCTTTATCTACGCCTGGTTTGAGATGCCTATCCAACGGCCGGAGCTGCCGCATCTGGCAGCGTGGTATGCGCGCTTGCAGCAGCGGCCGGCGTATCGGAAAGGAGTTATGACGGCGTTGACGTAGAATTTTGCGGAATGCGGAATGCTAGCCCCTCTCCCGCTTGCGGGGTGAGAGGGGCAGCTTGCGAGCCATTGGTTCGCTGCCCATCGAACGCCCTTGCGCCAGCGCAAGGGCGGGGGCGCGGAGCGGGGCTGGGGTGAGGGGGCCTTTGCCTTTTGCCTTGCGGTTTCTTTGATAGAAAATGCGCTGGAAAGAGCTGAAGCAGCAAAAGCGAAAACAAAAACAAAAACAAAAACAAAAACAAAAACGCCCCCATCCGCCCCCCGCCTTCGCGGGGGCGGGCTCTTCGGGCACCTTCCCCCGCAGGCGGAAGAAGGAAAGCAGTCTCCGTCGAATTAAAGAAGCCGCGCTGTAACCAGCGCGGCTTCTTCACTATCTCCGTGCAGACTACACGGCTAAACCAGCCTTAGAACTTCCAGGTCAGGCCCATGTACAGCTGGCGACCTGCATAGCTGTTGGACAGCAGGCGGGCCTTGGTGTCGCTGCCCAGGTGCACACGTTGCTCGGACTTGGTGGCGTTGAGTACCGAAGCACTCAGGGTCAGGTCCTCGCGGATGTTGAATGCTGCGTTGAGATCCAGCTGATCATACGGTTCGGTGTAGATGGTGAAGCCGTTGTTCAGGCCACCAACTACTTCGCCGCGACGGTTGTACGAGGCACGCGCCAGGAAATAGCGGTTCTCGTAGAACACAGTGAAGTTGCCCTGGTTCTTTGCACTGCCTACCAACGGCGAGGCACCGATCTTCTCACCGTCGATTTCAACTGAAGCCAAGTTGGTGTCGTTATAGGTGTAGTTGGCCTGGAAGCCCAGGCCGAAGTCGAAGGTGTACTGGCCGTACACTTCCACGCCCTGTGATACGCCGTCCTGACCGTTGGCTTCGGTAGAGTAGTTCTGCACAGTTACCGTCTGCCCGGCGACGTTCATCTGCAGGTCCCGCACCACCGGTACGGTGAAGTTCTTGACGTCCTTGCGGAACAGGCCGACACCGGCCACTGCGCCCGGCTGGAAGTACCACTCCAGGCTCAGGTCGTATTGGATCGCTTCAAACGGTTCCAGGTTCTTGTTGCTACCTGAGCCGTACCAGCCCGGATTGGTGGTGCCGCCGGTGACCAGTCGGTCGTTGCTGTACTCCTCGCTGTAATAGCTCAGGCCGCCCGGATAGGCGATGCTGGTGTAGCTCGGGCGGGCGATGACCTTGGATGCGGCACCGCGCAGCACCAGGTTGTCGGTGATATCCCAGGCGATGTTGAAGCTGGGCAGGATGTCGGTATAGGTCTTGTCCAGCGAGGCCAGCTCATAGGACTTCTCGCGGGCCAAAGCATCCGGCACACGGATCAGGTCGTTTTCGCACTGGTAGCCCAGGCCCGAGTTGAGATACGCCCCGGCACCCGGGTCGCTGCAGGCCATCGGCGTGCCGGCGCTGTTGTCAGCCCAGTAGTCGACAAAACGCTCAACCGAGTCACTGGATTCGGCGTGCTGCTTGGTGCGGGCTACACGGACGCCGACGTTGCCGCGAACACGTTCGGTACGGAAATTGGCTTGGAAATAGCCGGAGTAGACCTTCTCGCCCACGTTGTAGACGAAGTCGTCCTCACGACGGTTCTGCGCCGGACCGTAGGTCTTGTTGAGATAGTCGATGTAGGCGGGATAGTTGATGCCCGGGAATACGTTCGCGTTGAAGCCGCCGGCGATATTGCCGATCGGCTGCGACAGGAAGAAGCCGGGTTGTGCGATGCCGGCGGTGGAATCACAGCCAGCCTGGTAGCGCTTGCTGTAGTCGCTCGGGTCCGCACCTTGGCACACCCAATAGGTATTGCCGGTATTGCGGTGCACCTTGCTGTCGCTGTACTTGGTGCCGAACTGGATGGAATCCAGCCAGCCAGCTTCGAACAGCTTGTTGAAGTCCGCCTGGAAGTGATTCTGCTTGATGCTGGTCTGGGTCCATGACGAGTCGGTGGAACCGGTGTCGACCTCGGCGATGCCGTTCATCAGCTGCTGCTGCAGATCCGGCGAGAACGTTGCCGACGGCGTACCGGTGATGTCCCACGCGCTGTACTGGTTGCCGCTCTGCCACACACCATCCACCTTGCGGCGGGGCTTGGCTGACATGCGGAAGCTCATCGAAGGGCCGCCTTCGGACCAGGTGCGGCCACCGGCGAATGACGCCTTCCATAGCGGGCTGATGTCCCAGTCCACGCTCAGGTCGGCAGTCTGCGACAGCGCCTTCTCGCGGCTGTAGGTGCCGGTCAATTGCGGGGTCGGAATGGTGCAGTCATCCGGGCCCCAACCGCCGCCGGGCAGGCCGGCGGCCTTGGCTTCGTCTTCGCTGCAGATATAGGTCTTGCCGGCGAGCTTTTCGTACTCGGCACCGGTGACGATGGTGCCGCTGGGGTCGAATGTGAAGTCGTTGAGCAGGCGGCCCGGTTCCCAGTTGCCATCGCCAGCGACACGTGCCAGGTTCCATTCCGGAATCTTCAGCATATTCTGGGTGTAATTGCCTTCCAGCTCGAAGCGGAAGTAGTTCGCGGTCATGGTGACGTTGTCGACCGGCTTGAACTGGAAAGTAAACTGGTTGCCGGTGCGCTCGCGCTTCTCGTCCTTGACTGCGAAGTTGACCGAGGTTGGCATGAAGAAGCCGGAGTAGTGGCCGCCATTCTGATTGTAAATACCGGAACGACCCCAGAACTGCGAAGCCCCAGGCAGGCGATTGCCGTGCACGTCGACGGCCGGGTCGCGGGTGGTACCCGGTTCGTTCCAGACGTAGTCGTGGCTGATATTGCCGTTGGCGTCGAGGCGGTCGCTATACCACTGCCAATCTTCCGTGCTGGCGGTCATGGTGCGGCTGCGACGGTTCTGCTGGGTGGCGCCGATCAGCAGGCCGAAGCGTTCGTCCTCGCTGTGCCAGGAGTACATTGCCGACGCCTGCGGGTCGATGCCGCTGGTGGTGTCCGACGAGGTGCCTTCGATGCTGGCGAAGCCGGAGTTGGCTTCCATGTCCAGCGGGCGACGCGTGCGCAGGATCACCGTACCGCCGATGCCACCTTCTTCCAGGCGTGCTTCCGGAGTTTTGTACAGTTCTGCGGCCGACAACATGTTGGACGGCAGCAAGGTGTAGTTGAACGAGCGTGATGCTTCGTTGTTGGTTTCCGAGCTGGCGACGTAGTTGCCATTCAACTGGGTCAGGGTGAGGCCTGATGCCAGACCGCGCACGCTGACGTTTTTACCTTCGCCGCCGTCGCGGGTAATGATCACACCCGGCACGCGCTGCAGCGCGTCGGCCACGTTCTTGTCGGGGAACTTGCCGACGTCTTCCGCCGTGATCACTTCGACCACGGCATTGGCGTCGCGCTTCTGTTCAAGGCTTTTTTCGATGGCGTAGCGGTAGCCGGTGACGTTGACGCTATCGAGCGTGGTGGCGTCGGGGCTGGTGCTGGCCTGTTGCGCGAGCGCTGCGCCGGGAACGGCTGCGACGGCGAACAAGGCGAAGGCAATGGCGGCGGACAATGTGTCGCGGCCGTGCTTGCGTGTGATCTGTTTCATTTCTCTCCCTCTCCTGGATTGAATCGCTAACTGTCACGTTGATTTGGACTTGTATCGATCTAAAAACGGGTGAAACCGGGGCCTTGTTGCGTTCGCTCAATGATTGGTTTGGCGCTCGAGCAGGGTTCCGTTGCCGGGATCGTGGGGGTGTCGATTTGGATCGATCTAAACGATTGGCGCGCATTTTTTAGCACAGCCAAAGGTTTGACGCATGCTGCTTCGCAATATGGCCTTGCTCCCTCCCTTTGGCCGCAGGCCAAGGGGAGGGTTGGGGAGGGTTGGGGAGGGGGTGGCTGTTGGGGCTTTACCGGTAAGGCCCCTGCCGAGTATGGCTCGGCACTACAGGGGCGGGTTTTCGTTCTGATGTTGCGCCGCAGAATGCGTTGGGCGAAATGCTCATGCTTTACTTGGATCGATCTAAATTTTCGGCAACGTGCTTCCGGGGATGCAGGTGGGGCCGCGCAGGGCGGGGTCCAGCTTGCTGCAAGCCACTGAAAACACTGCCGAGCAGCGTGTTCCACGGCCCAAAGTTTGTTGCTTTTGCCACGCCAGTCGCCGTCGTGACGGCCGTCGGGGCAGCTGCAGGGGCCTACCCGTTTTGCTGATGCCTGGCATCTCTCCCCCATCCCGTTCCCGGATGGGCTGGACATCAGCGGCCCGGCTTGTCCGGGCCAACTTCTGCCGTAGCTACATCGCCGCCGTACCGACCGACCCAAGGATCCAATGCATGAGCCGATCGCCTTCCGCCGCCACTACCCGCCGCCGCCCGCTGGCAACGGCTGCCTGCCTGCTGGCGCTGAGTTTCGCGCCGTTGCTGCAGGCCGCGCCGTCGGCCGCGCTGGAGCGCGAGGTCAATACCTTCATCGGCAGCAAGGATGACGGCAATACCTTCCCGGGCGCGTCGGCACCGTTCGGCCTGATCCAGGTCAGCCCGATCGGCAGCCATTACTCCGGCTGGCGCTATGACGACGAAAAGATCCGCGGCTTCGGTCATTCCTTCATCTCCGGCGCCGGTTGCTGGGAGCAGGGCGGCCAGGTCTCGGTATTGCCGGTGACCGGCAGCATCGGTCCAGGTGGTGACTTCGACACCAAGGACCCCAAGCGCTTCGACCACAAGAACTACGCCTCGGCCTATAGCCACGATGGCGAAGTCGGTCAGGCCGGCTACTACAAGGTCCGGTTGACCGATTACCGTGGCATCGACGTGGAAACCACCGCGTTGACCCGCGCTGCCGCCGAGCGCTACACCTTCAGCGCAGGCGTCAGTGAAGGCCAGGTGCTGGTCAATGTTGCCCAGGCCAATGAGCGCCATTCGGTGATCGGCAGCGTCATCGACGTGGTTGGCGACCGTGCGGTGGAAGGCAAGCTGGTCACCAAGAGCTTCTGCGGCGGCCACCAGTACACCACCTGGTTCCGCATCGAGTTTGACCGCCCGTTCAAGGCGCACGGCACCTGGGGCGAGGAAGGCGGCCTGCCCGGCGCGCGCCACAGCATGGAAGGCGAGGCCAAGCCCAATGGTGCGTGGCTGAGCTTTGACCTGGCCGGTGGCCGCAGCGTCACCGCCACCAGTGCGATCTCGCATGTGGATGCCGAAGGCGCGCGCAACAATCTGCGCAGCGATGGCATGCAGGGCGGCAAGCTGCTGGGCTTCGATCGCATGCGTGCGCTGTCGCAGGCGCAGTGGCGCGAACAGCTGGGCAGCGTCAAGGTTGAAGGTGCGAATGCCGATGACCGTACCGTGCTGTACACCGCGCTGTACCACGCGCTGCTGCAGCCGATGACCGGCAGCGATGCCGATGGTCGCTATCGTGGCTACGACGACGTCATCCACCGTGCCGATGGCTGGACCTACTACGAGTATTTCTCGCTGTGGGATACCTACCGCACGCAGAACCAGTGGTTGGCCCTGACCCGTCCGGAAGTCGCGCGTGATATCGGCCGCAGCCTGCTGGCCATCAACGAACAGGGCGGTTGGTTGCCGCGTTGGGGCTATGCCAACTTCGAAACCAATGTAATGACCGGCGACCCGGTGACGCCGTTCATGGTCGACCTGTGGCGCTTCGGTGCGCTCAAGGGCCGCGAGGCGGAAGCCTGGGGCGCGTTGCGCCGCAATGCCTTCGAGATGCCGCCGATCAATTCGCGCATGGCCGGTCGTTCCGGCAATGCCAGCTATCTCGCCAATGGTTATGTGGCCTATGACCGTGCCTTCCCCTCCAAGGGCATGGACGTTGATCCGCACCACGGCGGCTCGGCAACGCTGGAGTACGCATTGGCCGATTGCGCGCTGGCGCAGATGGCCGATGGCTTGGGCCACGCCGAAGATGCAGCGACGCTGCGCACTCGCGGTGGCAATTGGCACAAGGTGTGGGATGCGGATGTGCGTGATGCCGAAACCGGCTTCACTGGTTTCCCGCGTCCGCGCGACGAGAACGGCAAGTGGTATACGCCGGCCGATGGTCATTACAGCCCGCGATCGCAACACGGCTTCCATGAAGGCACCGGCTGGCAGTACCAGTGGCTGGTCCAGCAGGACGTGCCCGGGATGCTGCAGGCGATGCATGGCCGCGAACAGGCCGGCAAGCGTCTGGACGCGTTCTTCGCCTATGACGCGCTGCTGCAGTCACCGCTGACCGCTGCACGCAAGGAATGGGTGGTTGGTCCGTACAGCTACTACAACCAATACCGCTACAACCCGAACAACGAGCCTGACCTGCATTCGCCGTGGATGTATACGCTGATCGGCCAGCCGTGGAAGACCGCCACAGTGGTTCGCGCGGCGCAGCAGCTGTTCACCAATGCGCCGAACGGCGTTACCGGCAATGACGACCTGGGCACGATGTCGGCCTGGTACCTGTTCAGTGCGCTGGGCCTGTATCCGGCAGTGCCGGGCAGTGGCCAGTTCCTGCTGCATGCGCCGCGCTACAGCAAGGCCGAGATCACCCTGGGCAACGGCCGCACGCTGCGCCTGCAGGCGCCGGGCGCCGATCCGCGTAGCCTGCAGTACATCCAGAGCGTGCAGGTTGATGGCAAGCCGCAGCCGGCGGTGTGGCTGGATTGGCAGCGCCTGCAGCAAGGCGGCGATGTGCGCTTCACCCTCGGTGCGCAGGCACCGGAGCAGGGTTGGGGCACCGCACAGGCGGACCTGCCGGTGTCGTACTGCGCCACCCCGGGCAGCGCCCAGCTGTGAGCTCGGGCAGCGCCAAGGCCGGAAAGAAGGGAACGGGCAGCGCAAGCGCTGGCCGTGATCCTTTAGGCTTGGCGCATCCCGGAACCGCAGCGGAAATGATGAAAGACACTTCTACCGGCGCCAAGGGCGCACGCAAGGCCGGCCAACGCGCGGTCACCGTCACCGACATCGCGCAGGCGGTGGGCGTGTCGCGGGCGACTGTGTCGCTGGTGCTGCGCGGCAGCCCCCTGGTCAATGTCGACACCCGCGCCAAGGTCGAGGCGGAGCTGCGCAAGCAGCGTTATGTGTACAACCGCACCGCTGCCAACCTGCGTCGTCGTACCTCGTCGTCGATCGCGTTGGTGATCAACGATCTGTCCAACCCGTTCTTCGCCGAATTCGCCTCGGGCGTGGACGAAGCGCTGGGTGGCAAGGGCTTCGTGACCCTGCTTGGCAGCACCGGCGAATCGCCGCAGCGTCAGCAGGCGGTGTTGAGCACCTTGATGGAACACACGCCGACCGGCTTCATCCTGTCGCCGGCCGAAGGCAGCGATGCCGAAGAGCTGCGCCATGTACTGGGCGCGCATGCCAACGTGCTGTTGTTCAACCGTGAACTGGCCGGCGCTGACTGGGATTTCCTCACCCTCGACAACCAGCACGGCGCGTACATGGCAACCCGTCACCTGATCGAACGCGGTCATCGTGACATCGCCTTCTTTGGCGGGCATGGCGCATCCAGTTCCTGCGCGCAGCGTCGCCTCGGCTACCAGCAGGCCTTGAGCGAGGCCGGCTTGCCTCTGCATGCGGACTGGTTGATCGAGTCCGCGCCCAATCGTCTGGAAGCGGCTGCACGTACCGGTGAATTGTTCGAATGCGCACAGCGACCCAGCGCGGCGGTCTGCTACAACGACACGGTTGCATTGGGCCTGATGCTGGGCCTGACCTCGCGTGGCATCCGCCCGGGTGGTGATTTCGCCGTTACCGGATTCGACGATATCTCCGAGGCTGCGGTCGCGGTGCCGCCGTTGACCACGTTGACCGCAGATCCACGCGAACGTGGCCGGCAGGCTGCAGCCTTGTTGCTGCAGCGCCTGGACAACCCCGATGCCGCACCGATGCGTACCGTCGCAACGGTGCAGCTGAGGATCCGCGAAAGCAGTGCAGCAAGACCAAGCTGACTCCTCAACCCCATCTCCCGATTACCGTATCCAGGCAGCCCACATGCACATACCAACATCGCCGTCATCTACATCAAGCCAGTCGGCGCCCGTGGTCAATACGCGTGTGGCCATGGCGGTGGCGACGACCATCTTCTTCATGTGGGGCTTCCTGACCTGCCTCAACGACATCCTGATTCCGCACCTGAAGTCGGTATTCGAACTGAACTACACCCAGGCGATGCTGGTGCAGTTCACCTTCTTCGGTGCGTACTTCCTGATGTCCTTGCCAGCTGGTCGGCTGGTGGCGCGGCTGGGTTACAAGCAGGGCATCGTCGCCGGTCTGGTGATTGCCGGCATCGGTGCGCTTGGCTTCTGGCCGGCGGCGGAGCTGCGCATCTATGGCGCCTTCCTGGCGGCCCTGTTCGTGCTGGCAACCGGCATCACCGTGCTGCAGGTAGCGGCCAATCCCTATGTGGCGCTGCTTGGCCCGGAGCGCACCAGTTCCAGCCGCCTGACGCTGGCACAGGCCTTGAACTCGCTGGGCACCGCGATCGCGCCGATCTTTGGCGGCATGTTGATCCTGGGCAATACGGTCAAGAGCGCCGACGAGCTGACCGCGCTGCCGCTGGCAGACCAGTTGGCCTACCGCGCGCAGGAAGCGCAGTCGGTGCAGGGGCCGTATCTCGGCCTGGCAGTAGCCCTGTTCCTGCTGGCGCTGTTCGTGTTCCTGTTCCGGCTGCCGTCGCTGAGCGAGAACAGCGAACAGGCCGACAGCGCACGCCACAGCTATGGCGATGCGCTTCGCCACAAGCACCTGCTGTTCGGCGTGCTGGGCATCTTCTTCTATGTGGGTGCCGAGGTCTCGATCGGCAGCTTCCTGGTCAACTACCTGTCGCAGCCCAACATAGGCGGCTTCAGTGAGCAGCAGGCCACGCACTACGTGTCGCTGTACTGGACAATGGCGATGATCGGCCGCTTTGCCGGTTCGCTGCTGCTGGTGCGCTTCTCGCCGCGCAAGCTCCTGGCGCTGTTCGCGTTGATCAATGTGGGTTTGCTGGCACTGACCATGGCCAGCGAAGGCCAGGTAGCCCTGTACTCGATCGTGGCGATTGGCCTGTTCAACTCGATCATGTTCCCGACCATCTTCGCGCTCGGCATCGAACGCCTGGGGCCGTTGACCAACAAGGCGTCCAGCCTGCTGATCATGGCCATCGTCGGCGGCGCGGTGGTGCCGTTCCTGCAGGGCATGCTGGCCGACCGCATCGGCGTCCACCATTCATTCGTACTGCCGTTGCTGTGCTACGGCTACATCATTTTCTACGGGCTGGTCGGTTCGCGCACCAGCACCGGCGTTACCCAACAGGACTAAGGCCAGATGGGCAAGATTGTTTGTTTCGGCGAGATTTTGATCGATCTATTAGCGCAGCCGCCGGCCTCGGCGGACACCCCGCGCGCGTTCCTGCAGTACGCCGGCGGTGCCCCCGCCAACGTCGCAGTGGCAGCCGCGCGGTTGGGTGCCAGCAGCCATTTCGCCGGCATGCTGGGCCGCGACATGTTCGGTGACTTCCTGCTGGAGAGCCTGCAACAGGCTGGGGTCGAGACCGACTGCATCGTGCGTACCGACGTAGCCAAGACCGCGCTGGCCTTCGTCGCGCTGGACGCGCATGGCGAGCGCAGCTTCAGCTTCTACCGGCCGCCGGCGGCGGATCTGCTGTTCCGCGCCGAGCACTATGTGTCCGCCTGCTTCGACGGCACGGCCTGCTTCCACGTCTGCTCCAACAGCCTGACCGAAGCGGACATCGCCGCGGCGACCTTCGCCGGCATGGAGCGTGCGCGCGCCGCGGGCGCGGTGGTCAGCCTGGATCTGAACCTGCGCCCGGCGCTGTGGCCAGCGGGTGTCGATCCCTCGCCGCGCCTGTGGCAGGCCTTGGAACGCGCTGACCTGATCAAGCTCTCGCGCGAAGAGCTCGATTACCTGGCCGCGCCACTGGGCGCCGACGGTGATGCGCAGGTACTGCGCCGCCTGTTGGCTGCGCAGGCACGCTGGGTGATCGTCACCGACGGTGCAGGCACGCTGCGCTGGTATACCCGGCATGGGGAGGGCGAGGTGCCGAGCTTCCGTGTGCAGGCGGTGGATACCACCGCTGCCGGCGACGCCTTTGTCGGTGGCGTGCTGGTCGGGCTGGTTGAGCGTGGTGGCGCAGGCGCCGGTTTTGCCGCGTTCTGCCAGACCCCGAATGCAATCAATGGCACGCTGCGCTTCGCAGCTGCGGTAGGTGCCCTGGCGGTAACCCGCAAGGGTGCGTTCGCGGCAATGCCCGCCTTGAGTGAAGTACAGCAGCTGCTGCAGCAACAGGAAGCCATCGCATGACCACTACGCCCGATTTCCGTTCCCCGGCCTTCCTGCGCGCGCATATCGCCGACACGATGGCCTTCTACCATCCGCATTGCATCGATGCGGATGGCGGTTTCTTCCACTACTACCGGGACGACGGCAGCATCTACGATCGCAGCCATCGCCATCTGGTCAGCAGCACCCGCTTCGTCTTCAACTACGCGATGGCTTACCGCGAGTACGGCAATGCGGAGTATCTGGATGCGGTGAAGCACGGTGTGCGCTACCTGCGTGATGTGCACCGCAATCCAGCTACTGGCGGTTACGCCTGGACCCTGCGCGATGGCAAGGTCGAGGACGACATGAACCACTGCTATGGCGTCGCCTTCGTATTGCTGGCCTACAGCTGTGCGCTGAAGGCCGGCATCGAGCAGGGCCGCGAGTGGATGGACGAGACCTGGCAGCTGCTGGAACGCCACTTCTGGGAGTCGCAGCACGGCCTGTACCGCGACGAAGCCGACGCCAACTGGAACTTCACCGGTTATCGCGGCCAGAACGCCAACATGCATATGTGCGAAGCAATGCTGGCTGCGTTCGAGGCCAGTGGCGAACAGCGCTACCTGCAGCGCGCCCTGCAGCTGGCCGACAACATGACCCGCCGGCAGGCGGCCAAGGCCGGCGGCCTGGTCTGGGAGCACTACGACATCGATTGGAACATCGATTGGAACTACAACCTAGACAATCCCAAGCACCTGTTCCGTCCGTGGGGGTTCCAGCCCGGTCACCAGACCGAATGGGCCAAGCTGCTGATGATTCTCGACCGCCACGTCGATGCCGATTGGTTGGTACCGACCGCACGGCACCTGTTCGATGCCTCGATGACGCGCGCGTGGGATGAAGCGCGCGGTGGCCTGTATTACGGCTTCGCGCCGGAATCGCGTCGTCAGCCCAACATGGATGGCGCGGCGATTGGTGGTGACAGTTTCGTCTGCGACGACGACAAGTATTTCTGGGTGCAGGCCGAGTCGTTGGCGGCCGCCGCGCTGCTGGCCAAGCGCACCGGCGATGCCGGCTACTGGGAGTGGTACGACCGGCTGTGGGCGTACTCGTGGCAGTACTTCGTTGATCATCGCTACGGCGCCTGGTTCCGCATCCTCGACGCCGACAACGGCAAGTACGACGACGAAAAGAGCCCGGCCGGCAAGACCGATTACCACACCATGGGTGCCTGCCACGAAGTGTTGAATGTGGTGCGCGAGGGCTGACCAACAGCGCTCGCAGTGATCTAGTTGTCATCCCCGCGAAGGCGGGGATCGCTCTGGCTCTCCGCTTCGCTCGAGCAGCGTTCGCAATAATCCAGTCGTCATACCCGCGAAGGCGGGGATCGCTCTGGCTCTCCGCTTCAGTAGTGAATCTCAGAGCAAGCGTAGTTTCATGTTTTGTTGAAGACGGTTTCGCGGTCCGTAAGAAAGCGCAACCAGTAGCAGGGAGGAAGCAGCATGCAGCACGTGCACCTGAAATTTGGATCGATACAAATTCATGCTCAACGCGTGTGCCGCGGCCTGTTGCTGTGCGCGCTGTGGCTGGCGTCAACTGCAGCAGTGGCTGCATCATTGCAGGCGCAATGGAGCTTCCGCCTGCTACCGGGCGATGCACAACTGCAGACGCATCCGGGCATGGATGCGTGGAAACAAGCAACCGTGCCGGGCAGCGTGCACACCGATCTACTCGCTGCCGGCTTGATCGGCGATCCTTATGTCGGCGCGGCCGAAGCGGGCCTGCAGTGGATCGGACTCGCTGATTGGGAATACCGCGCCCGCTTCGACGTGGATGCCGCAAGCCTGGCGCGGCCGCATGCGGAGCTGCGCTTCGATGGCCTGGACACCTTCGCTGAAGTCCGCCTCAACGGCGAGCCGCTGCTGAAGGCAGACAACGCGCACCGCACCTGGCGTGCGCGGGTCGATGGTCGCCTGCGTGCGCAGGGCAATGAATTGCAGATCGTGTTCCGTTCGCCGATCCGCACGCTGCTGCCGCAGGTGCAGGCGATGCCGCACAAGATTGCCGGCAACTATCCATCGCCCTACGGGGATGAGCCCAAGGATGCGATGGTCGGCAACTTCGTACGCAAGCCCGCCTACCACTTCGGTTGGGACTGGGGGCCGCGTTACGTCACTGCCGGTGTATGGCGGCAGGTGCACCTGGACAGTTGGGATCAGCAGCGCATCACCGATCTGGCAGTGCGCACCGATGCATTGGATGCGGACAAAGCCAATTTGAGCGTACAGCTGCAGGTGGAGCAGGCGGACAAGGCCGGCACCCAGCAGGTCGTCATCGACGTGCGTGACCCGGACGGAAAGACGGTTGCAGAGATCAAGCGCGATGTCGCATTGGCGCCGGGCGAGAACAACCTGTCGCTGCCACTGCAGATCGACAAGCCGCGACGCTGGTGGCCGGTGGGCTACGGCGCGCAGGATCGCTATACCGTGCAGGCGCGTTTAGGTGAGGGCAAGCAGGACGCGCTGACATCCAGCATCCGCATCGGCCTGCGCACCGTGCAGCTGCAGCGCGAAGAGGACAAGGACGGTGGGCAGGGCTTTGGCTTCGTCATCAATGGCGTGCCTGTATTCGCCAAGGGGGCGAATGTCATTCCGTTTGATGCCTTCCCGGCACGGGTGACGCGCGAGCGCCTGCGCCGCGACCTGCAGGCCGCGCGCGATGCCAACATGAACATGCTGCGCAACTGGGGCGGCGGCTACTACGAAGACGATGCGTTCTTCGACATCGCCGATGAGCTCGGTTTGCTGGTGTGGCAGGACTTCATGTTCGGCGGCGGCATGCAGCCGGGCTATGACCCGGCGTTCCGCGCCAATGTGGTCGCCGAAGCGCGCGACAACATCCGTCGTTTGCGGCACCACCCCAGCATCGTGCTTTGGTGTGGGAACAACGAAGAGGAAACCGCGTGGAAGGATTGGGGCCACGGCAAGACCTTGAAAGAGGCCGATCCGGTGTTTGCCGCGAAAGTCTGGCAGGGCTATGTGGACCTGTTCGGCAAGGACCTGCGCAGCGTCGTCGCCGAGGAAGGCCTGGGCGTGCCGTACTGGGCCAGTTCGCCGAGCAATGACCTGGACACCAAGGCCAATGACTCGCGTCGCGGTGACAAGCACTACTGGGAAGTCTGGGGCAACCCGGCGTTGCCGCCGACGGCCTACCTGAAGGAAACCCCGCGCTTCATGTCCGAGTATGGCCTGCAGGCCTGGCCGCAGCTGTCGACCATCAACGCCTTCGCCACGCCGGAAGAACAGCAGGTGGATGGGCCGGTGATCGAGGCGCACCAGAAGTTCCTGGCCGGCAAAGGCAATGAGCGCCTGCTGCACTACATCGAGATGGAATTCGGCACGCCGCGCTCGTTTCCTGATTTCGTCTACCTGAGCCAGATGATGCAGGCCGAGGGCATTGAACTGGCCGCGTTGCACCATCGCGCCTCGCGGCCGTACACGATGGGTTCGCTGTACTGGCAGCTCAACGATGTCTGGCCGGGTGCATCCTGGTCCAGCGTGGACTACTACGGCAACTGGAAGGCACTGAACTTCCATGCCCGTCGCTTCTTCGCCGATGTGGCGGTGGCCGCGCTGCGCGATGAAGGAAGCACCCGTTTCAGTCTGCTCAACGATGGCAGTGCAGCACTGCAGGCGCAGTGGCGTGTGCGCGTGCTGGATTTCGATGGGCGGGAGTTGCAGCAGCAGCGCCGGCCGATCAGCCTGCCCGCACTGTCAGCCACCGAGGCTGCACGCTTCAGCGACGCCGAGTTGTTGCAGGGCGCAGACCCCAGCCGCAGCGTCGCCGTATTCGAACTGCTGCGCGGCGACGCAGTAGTGGCACAGCGACTGGTCTACTTCGTCGCCGCCAAGCAGCAAGCCTTGCAGCCGGCACAGCTGCACAGTGAGTTGCGCGCCGAAGGCGATCATTACCTGCTGCAGCTGCGCGCCGACAAGCTGGTCCGTGGTATCTGGATCGGCTTCAACAACGCCGATGCCAGCATCGAGGACAACGCCTTCGATCTGCTGCCCGGGCAGACCCGCACGCTGCTCGTGCGCAGCACCGCACCGCTTTCCACCCTGCGCACAGCCCTGCACCTGCAGACGCTGGGCGACACCCTGCAGTCCCGTCCCGTTGCATCGCAAGACAACGCTTCCGTCGAGAGGATCCACTGATGACCCGTTCCCTGCGTACCGCCCCCCTGGTCGCCGCGCTGATGCTGGCGCTTTCCGCCTGCAGCCAGCAGGCTGCCGCTCCCGCCACCACCCCGGCTGCCCCGTCCACTGCCGCTGCACCGGCCGATGCGGCGCTGCCGGCCGTCGATGACGCCGAAGCCGCACGCATGGCCGAGCAGGTCCGTGAGGCCACCCGCCACGCCTGGCAGGGTTACATGCAGTACGCCAAGGGCCACGACGACCTCAAGCCGCTCAGCGGCCAGCCGCGCGACTGGTACCCCAAGCCGCTGCTGATGTCGCCGGTCGACGCCCTGGACACGCTGCTGCTGCTCGGCCTGGACAAGGAAGCTAACGAAGCACGTGAGCTGATCGTCACCCAGCTGTCCTTCGACCAGGACATCGACGTGCAGAACTTCGAGGTCACCATCCGTCTGCTCGGTGGCCTGCTGTCGGCCTACCAGATGACCAACGACGAGCGCCTGCTCAAGCTCGCCGATGACCTGGGCACGCGTCTGTCGCCGGTGTTCGACAGCCCGACCGGCCTGCCGTACACCCACGTCAACCTGCATACCGGCAAGACCAGCGGCAAGATCAGCAACCCGGCCGAAACCGGCACGCTGCTGCTGGAGTTCGGCACCCTGGCCAAGCTCACCGGCAAGCAGGCGTACTACGACAAGGCCAAGCGTGCGCTGGTGGAAACCCACAAGCGTCGCTCCAAGATCGGTCTGGTTGGCCTGAACATCAACGTCGAAACCGGCGAGTGGACCAACAAGGATGCCTCGATCGCCGGTGGCATCGACTCGTACTACGAGTACCTGCTCAAGTGCTGGAAGCTGTTCGGCGACGAAGACTGCAAGAAGATGTGGGACGAGAGCATCGGCCCGATCAACCAGTACCTGGCCGATGAATCGCGCGAAGGCGAGCTGTGGTATGGCCACGCCGACATGGATACCGGCGCCCGCACCTCCACCACCTATGGCGCACTGGACGCCTTCATGCCGGGCCTGCTGGCCCTGGGCGGCGACCTGGACCGCGCCAAGCGCCTGCAGGAATCCAACCTGAAGATGTGGCGCCTGCACGACATCGAGCCGGAGTCGCTGGACTACGCCAAAATGGAAGTGCGCTCGCCGGGCTACGCCCTGCGCCCGGAGATCGTCGAGTCCGCGTACTACCTGCACCACTACACCGGTGATGCACGCTACCGCGGCATGGGCAAGGAGTTCTTCGATGACTTCGTGCGCTACACCCGCACCGATCATGGCTTCGCCGCGCTGAAGGATGTCCGCAGCAAGGAGAAGGACGACTCGATGGAGAGCTTCCTGTTCGCCGAGACGTTCAAGTACTACTACCTGCTGTTCGCCCCGGCCAAGACCCTGGACTTCGACGGCATCGTCTTCAACACCGAAGCCCACCCGCTGCGTCGTACCTGGTAATAGCGAGCGAGAGCCAAGGCTACCCAGATTCATCCGGAGCAAGGCTGTCTCGTAGATTATCCGGAGCCAGGCTTCCTCCCCTCTCCCGCTTGCGGGGTGAGGGGGGGCAGCTTGCGAACCGCAGGTTCGCTGCCCAACGAACGCCCTTGCGTCAACGCAAGGGCTGGGGCGCGGAGCGGGGGCAGGGGGTGAGGGCCGCCTCGCCTAACGATCCAAACGGAAGCAGCTTTTCCGCTCCAAGTGCCCCCCATCACAAGCCAACCGTAAGAGCACGCTAAACTCCGCCACAACACGGACCATGGCGGGGCCCGATGGAGCTGTCTTCCATCCTGATCATCGACGACGATGCAGCCTCGCTGGCGAGGCTGGTCAGGCTCGTGTCCGAATTGCTGACAGACCAACAGACACGGATTCACACCGCCGACAGCCTCGGCAGTGCCCTTGCACTCCTGCAAGCCCATCAGTTCGACCTCGCCCTGGTCGACATGCAACTACCCGACGGCACCGGCATCGAACTTGTCGGATGGATGCAGCAGCATGTGCCGCAGCTGCAAGCAGTGATTGTGTCCGCGTTTGCCGAGGAAGAAAGCATCTTCGCTGCATTGCGCGCCGGCGCCGCAGGCTACCTGCTCAAGGACCGGGAGGACATCGAGCTGACGGTTGCACTGCGCAGCCTGCAACGCGGTGGCGCGCCGATCGACCCGATGATCGCGCGGCGCATTCTGGCCTTGCTGCCAGCGGTTGCGCAGCCTCCAGTCGCTGCTCCAGCGGCGCCCGCCGTGCAGCTGTCCGAGCGAGAGCTCGGCATTCTGAACCACGTTGCGCAGGGCTACGGCAACCGCGAGATTGCCGAGTTGCTCGGCTTGTCACGGCTCACCATCGAAGCCCACACCCGCAACATCTACCGCAAGCTGGCGGTGGGCTCGCGGACCGCCGCGGTATATGAAGCGCGTGCGATGGGGCTGCTACCTTGATCCGCTGGTTCTTGCTGTTGCTGCTGTCGGTCTGCATGGCCAGCGCCAACGCAGGGGCAGGGGACATCACCCGTATCACCCACGCTGAAGCTGTACGTGCAGACTGGCAATCGCCAGCAGCACCTGCGCAGGGTTGGGTGCAGGTGCCACTGGCTGACCAGTGGCAGACGCGCTGGCCCGATCACGACGGCGTGGTCTGGTATCGCCTGCGTTGGCAACAGAATGACGCCAGTCAAGCAACCGGCCTGCTGCTGGATTACACCTGCATGGCAGCGGCCGTATACCTCAACGGGAGCCTGATCGATCGCGACCCGTCGCTGGTCGAGCCGCTGTCACGCAGTTGGCATGTACCACGCTATTTCCTGTTGCAGTCGCCGCTGCTCAAGCAAGGCGAGAATGAACTGCTGGTTCGGGTCTCTGGCCTGGCGGCCTACCAACCTTCGCTGGGGGTGGTGGATGTAGGCGACCCGCAGATCCTGCAGGCACGCTTCCACAACGAAGTTTTCGTCCGCCACGACCTGCAGGTTCTGGACAGCGCGATCGGCTTCGTGCTGGCAGCGGTGATCGGCATGTTCTGGCTGCTGCGGCGCAAGGAGTCGATGTACGGCTGGTACGCGTTGAGCGCGGTGTTCGGACGCCTGTACGACAGTAATTTCTTCGCCAGCAGCCCGTGGCCGTTCCCCAGCACCGATGGCTGGCAAGCCTTCATTGGTGCCTGCTACGTGGCCGGTGCTGCTGCCCATACCGTCTTCCTGCTGCGTTTCTGCGAGCGGCGCTGGCCGCGGCTGGAGCGCGTGTTGCTGGCCATTGCAGTGCTGGTGATGGCGGGCGCCCTGCTGTGGCCGCAATGGATGGGGCCGCATCGCAACGTCTATCTGGTACCCACCATCGCCTTCCTCTACCTGGTCTCGTTCACTTTCATGGGCTATGCGCTGCGCAGCGGCCGGCGTGACTACCAGGTGCTGGCGCTGTGCATCATCCTGCCGATCGCGGTATCGCTGCATGATCTGGGCGTGTACATGGGCTGGTATGGCGGTGTCAGCTACCTGGGATCGTTCACCTCGCCGTTGATGCTGCTCGGCATGGGCTTCGTGCTGGCGTACCGCTTCGCCAATACCATGCAGCGGGTGGAAGGTTTCAACGCCGAACTGCGCCACGAAGTGCAGCAGGCCACCACGCAGTTGGCGGATACCTTGCAGCAACAGCATGCGCTGGAGTTGTCGCATAGCCGCGCCGGTGAGCGCCTGCAGCTGGTGCGTGACCTGCACGATGGCTTTGGCGGCACCCTGGTGGGCGCAATAGCGCGCCTGGAGCAGGCGCCCGATGACATGCCACGGCAGAAGGTCATCGGTATGCTGCGCGAGATGCGTGACGACCTGCGCCTGGTCATCGACAGCACCGCTCGCGAGCAGGCGGATCTGGCCGAGCTGCTGGTGCCGCTGCGGCACCGTGCCAGTGGCTTGCTGGATGCGGTGGACATCCAGGCCCACTGGCACCTGCAGGACATCGATGGCATCGAGCTTGGAGCCAGCCGCAGCCTCGACCTGTTGCGGTTGCTGCAGGAAGGCCTGACCAACGTGTTCAAGCACAGCCACGCGCAGCGCGTGGATGTCTACCTGCGTCGGCAAGGTGACCAGCTGCAACTGCATATCGACGACGACGGTATTGGGCTGGTGCAAGGTGCCAGTGGCAAGGGGGCATCGGGCACTGGCGCTGGGCTGGCCAGCATGCACCTGCGTGCACGCAGGCTGGGCGGCGAACTGCAGGTATCAGCCGCCGCCAATGGCAGCGGAACGCGGCTGGCGTTGCTGCTGCCACTGATGGCGTGATCAGGTGACGGTCCGGCTGGCTGCCGACTACCTGATTTCGTGGATGCGGGACATGTAGGCACAACGGTAGGTTTGTCCCTTGCTGATTCGGGGGATCCTTCCATGAACCGTCCTGTCCTTGCCAAGGCTGCGCCGCTGGCCGTGCTTGCCATGCTGGGCCTGTTGCCGTTTTCGCCAGCGCAGGCTGCTGAAGTCGTTGGCGGTACCTCGCCGACCACGCCCTGCACGCAAGACGCCAGTACTGGTGCCATTGCCTGCCAGGAAGGCAGTCGGGTTGGCGCTGATGGCAATCCGGGGCCGTCGCAGCCGGGCTGGAGCAGTTCTGCTGGCGGGCTGGGAAATTCCACCGGCAACACCGCCTTCGGGCAGGGCAGTTCGGTCGGCATGGGCGGGCAGGGCTCGAATGGCACCGCAGGGGGGACCGGTGGTACCGGTGGCAATGGCGGTGCCTACAACCTGGCGTTCGGCAGCAACAGCAGTGCTGGTAACGGCGGCAGGGCCGGTCAGGGCAGCGCGGGTGGCACAGGCGGCAATGGTGGCGCCGGCGGCAACTACAACATCGCGTTGGGCAACGGCAGCCAGGCTGGCAATGGCGGTGACGGTGTCGAAGGCTGCTGTGGCTTCCATGGTGCCAGCGGAACGGCAGGCACGGACAACAATGTCGCCATCGGCAGGAATGCGATAGCTGCCGGTGGTGGTTCGGTCGCGCTGGGCTCTGGCAGCAGCGACGGTGGTCTTGCCGATGTGGTGTCGGTGGGGTCGGCTACATTGAAGCGGCGCATCACCAACGTTGCCGCCGGCACAGCTGGCAATGACGCGGTGAACCTCACCCAGTTGAACGCGGTGTCGGCATCCACCAGCAGCGGGCTGGCAGGTGTGGCTGCGTGGTTGGGTGGCGGTGCTGCGTACAGTGGTGGCGTGTTCACCGCGCCGTACTATGCGGTCCAGGGAGGGGTGCACCACGACGTGGGCTCGGCGCTGGGCGCGTTGGACGCGGGGCTGGCCGCTGAGGGCACTGCGCTGCAGGGCTACGCCGATGCGGGGGCTGACGCTGCGTTGGTGGCGGCGAATCAATACACCGATGCGCGTGAAACCGCCATCCGCAACGACATCGCCGCCGGAGGGGACGCCACGCTGGATGCGGCCAACGCGCACACCGATACGCGCGAGGCAGCGATCCGCACCGATATGGCCGATGCGGACGCGTCGACCCTGGCCAGCGCCAACAGCTATACCGATGCACGTGAGGCGGCCATCCGCGACGACATCGTCGCCGGTGGCGCGGCCACCTTGGATGCGGCCAATGCGCATACCGATGCGCGCGAGGCGGTGATCCGCACGGACATGGCAGCGGGGGATGCGGCAACGCTGGCTTCGGCGAATGCTTATACCGATACGCGTGAGACTTCGTTGCGTGGTGACCTCGCGGCCGGCGATGCGGCTACGCTTGACTCCGCCAACCAGTACACCGACCAGCAGGTCGCCAACAGTCAGGCGATGGGGCTGCAGGCCGCGCGCGCGCATGCCGATGCCGGTGACGCCGCGACCTTGGCCGCGTCCACGGTTTACACCGATGCCCAGGTGGCCACCGTGCGCGGTGAGGTCAGCGCGGGGGATACGGCGACGTTGGCTTCTGCAAACCAGTACACCGATACGACCGCAGCCCAGACCCTGACCAGTGCCAATGCCTATACGGATAGCGCGCTGGCCGCGTTCAGCGACGACTTCACCCGCTTCCATGACGGCGTGGAGCAACGCCTGCGCAATCAGGACCGACGCATCGACCGGATGGGCGCGATGACATCGGCAATGACCAACATGGCGATCAACGCAGCCGGTGGCCAGAGCGCGCGCGGGCGGGTTGCGGTGGGCGCCGGTTTCCAGGGGGGGGAACAGGCGCTGTCGATCGGTTATGGCGTGCGGCTGGGGGCGCGCGCTTCGTTCTCGCTGGGCGGAGCCTTTGGTGGCGGTGAGAAGTCCGCCGGTGTTGGCTTCGGCGTTGACCTGTGATGTCGACGGCCGCGGACGTGTAGCGTGACAGCCCTCGCGTTGCCGCTGGTGCTGCGCCTGGTGCCAGCGTTTGCTATCGAGGCGAGCGCGAATCCACAGCACCGCCGTATTCGCAACGGCTCATGGATCATCAACGATGCAGGGCTGCGTCGCGAGGTTGAACTGTCCATCGGGAGTGCGGCGTGGCACGTCGTCATCCGTGAGCAAAGGATGATGCAGCGGATGCTGCAGCATTCCGGGCGTTGAGGTGGGGGGCTCAGCCCAGTCGAGGCAATGGCGAATGCCGGGTGCGGGTGATCGCCGGTTTAAACCTTTTGCCCGTTGCATGCATCCAAGTCTGGAGTCGGTGATCGCGACAGCCGCGATCCGACGCATTTCCGCCAGCCACGACCGGAGCCAGACGATGCGACGTGCAACCTCCCGAAACCCGTTGTGCCTGGGTGTGCTTCTCTGCGTGCTGCCTCTTCAGTTGGCTGCGGCCACGCTGGAGGCTGCCAATGAGGCGACACGGCGCTTCATTGCTGCCAGCATGGAGGACAGAGGCATCCCGGGGCTGCAGGTTGCGGTGGTCAAGGACGGCAACGTGGTGTTTTCGACGGCGGTCGGGCTGGCCAATGTCGAGAACAAGGTGGCAGCCACGCCTGCGACCCTGTTCCCCATCAACTCGGCGACCAAGGCATTCACCGGCGTGGCGGTCATGCAGCTGGCCGAAGCCGGGCAGCTTGATCTTGATGCGCCAATCTCCGCCTATCTGCAGCAACTGCCCGCCGCATGGCAGGCGATCCGTGTACGCCAGCTGCTGGCGCATACCTCGGGCCTGCCGGATATCGTCGATGCGCAGGGCCTGGTTGGTGGTGGTTCCGAAGCAACGGCATGGCAGCTGGTTGAGCAACAGCCGATGCAGGCCTTGCCGGGCGCGCGGTTCGCCTACAACCAGACCAACTACGGCTTGCTGGCCAGGATCATCGCTCAGCGCAGTGGCAGTACCTATGAGGACTATCTGGCGGACAACCAGTTCAAGCGTGTTGGCATGACGCACATCGGGTTCGGTGACAGCTACGATCTGCTGCCGAACGCAGCGACCATGTACAGCTTTTTTCCACGCAGCAGTGATGCTGCCGGTGCACCGAAGCGACTTTCGCACTGGTTCTACGACATGCCACAGGGCTTGTGGGCCGGTGGTGGCATCCAGACCACTGCCGATGATCTGGCGCGGTGGTTGGCGGCCCTGTTGCAGCATCGCGTGCTGCGGGCTGACAGCCTGGCGCGGATGTGGATGCCGGAGCATCTGAACGATGGCAGCGAAGGTGATTGGGCCGCGGGCTGGCCGGTATCGGGGCCGACAGGAAAGCGCCAGATCAGCAGCTTTGGCGGTGCGCGGGCGGCGTTCGTGATTTACCCGGACGAAGGCTTGGCGGTGGTGGTTCTGACCAATCTTGTAGGTGCCAACCCGCAGCAGTTCACCGATCAGATTGCCGATTTCTACAGGTAGCAGCGTAGTGCCGAGCCATGCTCGGCAGGGGCATTCCAAGCAATGCCTTGTAGTGCCGAGCCATGCTCGGCAGGGGCTTCACCAGTAGACCCCAACGTAGTGGCCCGCCCCAGGCGGGGGAAGGGGTTAACGGGAAAATAAACCCCCGCAAGGGGCGGGG
>NZ_JBRREC010000035.1:0-42726 GCF_056760015.1 Stenotrophomonas sp. STEN029
GGAGGGGGCCGTTCCTGGCGATCTACAAGATGGCGACGTAGCCGCTTCTACCCCCTCCCTTTCGCGCAGCGAAGGGGAGGGTTGGGGAGGGGGGCTTTGGCTTTGGCTTTGGCTATGGCTTTTGCTTTTGCCCTGCCACAACCACAAGAAGCGACGATCAGTACCCCGCCGCCTGCCCATCCTTTCGACTCTCCGAAGCACCGTAGTAAACGCCGCTTTCCGGGTCACGCATGATCGCCTGATAGCCGCCATAAGGACCGTCGGCGAACACCACACGGTGGCCCTTGCGCATCAGGCTGCGCACCGTCTCATATGCAAAGCCGGTTTCCAGATTGACCTCGCCACCATCACGCATCGCCGTGGCCTGTCCGGTGGGCTCGGTGGAGCCCTCGTGCTGGATGCGTGGTGCATCGCCGGCCTCCTGCAGGTTCATGCCGAAGTCGACCAGGTTCATCACGATCTGTGCATGCCCCTGCGGCTGCATCGCACCGCCCATCACCCCGAAGCTGGCGAACGGCTTTCCGTCCTTGGTGATGAAGGCCGGAATGATGGTCTGGAACGGGCGCTTGCCCGGCGCATAACCGTTGGGATGATCCTTCTGCAACACGAACATCTCGCCGCGGTCCTGCAGGATGAAGCCCAGCCCCGGCGGCGCCATGCCGCTGCCCATGCCGCGATAGTTGGACTGGATCAGCGACACCATCATGCCGTCAGCATCGGCCACGGTCATGTAGATGGTGTCACCCTCCTCCAGCTGCCTTGGCGTACCCGGCTGTACTTCCTTCAAGGCCTTGTCCATCGAGATCAGGCTGCGGCGCTGCGCTGCGTAGTCCTTGGAAATCAGTCGCTGTACCGGTGCAGGCGAGAACGCCGGGTCCGCATAGAAGCGGGCGCGATCGGCGAAGGCCAGTTTCTTGGCTTCAACGAACAGATGGATGTGCTCGGCCGAGCCGAATGGAATCTTCGAGAAATCGTAGCCTTCCAGCACGTTGAGGATCTGCAGCGCAGCGATGCCCTGGCTGTTCGGTGGCAGTTCCCATACGTCATAGCCTCGGTAGTTGCTGCTGACCGGCTCGACCCACTCGCCGTGATGCGCAGCCATGTCCTCGTAGCTCAGATACCCGCCATTGGCCTTGAAGTAGTCGCCAATGCCGCGCGCGATGTCGCCTTTGTAGAACGCATCGCGGCCACCATCGGCAATCTGCTGCAAGGTGTTTGCAAGGTTTGGGTTGCGCCACATCTGCCCCTTGCGCGGCGCGTGTCCATCAATGGTGAACTGCTCCTTGAAACCCGGATACTGCGACAGCTTGGGCACCGAGCGGTCCCAGTAATACGCAATGACCTCGGAAACCGGATGCCCATTGCGGGCGTAGGCGATGGCCGGCGCCAGGTTCTCAGCCATGGGCTTGCGACCGAAGCGTTCATGCAATGCGAACCAGCCATCCACCGCGCCCGGCACCGACACCGGCAGCGGTCCGGTCGCGGGAATCTCCTTCAAGCCACGCCGCTGCAACTCCGCCAGCGTCAACGAACGCGGTGAACGACCCGAGCCGTTGTAGCCATGGAGCTTCTGCGTCTTCGGGTCCCAGACGATCGCGAACAGGTCACCGCCAATGCCATTGCCGGTCGGCTCCATCAATCCCAGCGCAGCATTGGCAGCGATGGCCGCATCCATCGCCGAGCCGCCGCCCTTCATCACGTCCAGCGCGATCTGGGTGGCCAGCGGCTGCGACGTGGCCGCCATTGCATGCGGCGCGATGACTTCCGAGCGGGTGGCAAATTCGTGACCGGTGATGCGGTCTGCGGCAAACGCCGTTACCGGCACAGTAGACAGGGCAAGCAACAAGGCGCTACGCAGCATGGCAGATAACCGGCAAGGGAATGGCGGGACGATAGCCCAGCCACCGCGCTGACGCACGTCTTGTGCATGTGCCTCGTACTGAACTGCCCGTCACGCCAGCGCTCAAACCAGCCAAGCTGCACCACAGGCATCGGACTGTCTTTGTGGGTGCGGCGTCAGCCGCGAAGCAAGGACACCTTCAGATGGAGGTTTGAGCGAAACTCTGCTTCGCGGCTGGCGCCGCTCCCACAGCAAGACCGTCAGGTCACAGACCACCGCGGGCAACCCAGCCCTACATCCGTGCAGACGCCATTCCGATCAGGCTGGCTACCTCGTGTCCGTTACTGATCTGCTCCAGCAGGCCTCGCGTCTCCTGGTCTGGATCCAGGCCCAACTCCTGCCGCAATACCGATTCGAATCGCTGGTAGACCTTCAGCGCCGCGCCCCGCATGCCGGTGCCGGCGTGGGCGCGCATCACCCGCCGGGTATGCGCTTCATTCCATGGATCGCGCTTACTCAAGGCATTGGCCAGCTGCATCGCAGACTCCCAACGCGATGCTTCCAGCATTTCATCGCAGCAGCGTGCCGCCGCGTCTATCAGCTGTGCGTCCAGCGATTGGCGGGTACTCGCCAGCCAAGTCTGGAAGTTGGAATCGGCAATGTCTTCCATTCCATCCAGGAACACCCGCTGCTCGGCCATCAGATGAACCGATTCGCACGGCGCCTGCTCCAGCAGATCGATATCGAACATGGGCTCACCGCCGCGCATCAGGCCAACCGCCGAGCGCTCGATGCGCAGAATGCCCTCCTCCATCACCAGATTGCAGAAGCGATTGAGGTTGCTCAACACCTGGCGCAGGTTGGTCAAGGCACTGGTCTCCCCCAGGCTGGGCCACAACAGGGCCGCCAGCGCCGCCCGCGAATGCATGCGGTTGGACTCGACCGACAGGTAGCCGAGCAGGGCCCAGCCCTTCCGGTAGATCAGCGGCGCCGGCAGAACACCTCCCTGGCCCATCAGTTGCAGCAGACCGGGGGGCCGCCCCTCGCCGGGTACGTCACACCGGTGTGCACCCGCACACGTGATGTCCTGTCCTGGTAACTGCGTCATGGCGATCGTCCTCCGGCTGGCCCAGAAAGGGCCTGTTACTTGCTAAACCGGCAAAAGCAGCGCAATCCAATCACGGCAGGCGAAACTTTCTCTCCCGGCCCGATCAACGTGTTGAACTGACCCGAATCCGCGCAAACCAGCTCGCGCATGCGCTTGACCACGCAGGTTTCAATCGCAACCATGCCGCTGCGACGGGGCTTCCGCGCCAGATCCGGGAAATCACACCTGCAAGCGTTGACATGACGACGACGCGATGGTTATCTCGACCCATGCTGCAACGCCACAACGCCACCGCTGACCTGACTTCGACCCCGGCCCACGCCGCGGCGTCGATTCTCGTACTCGTACTTATTACCGAGCCAACAGGTGCGGGGCAGACTGGCGCGTAACGTAAAGACAGCCAGATTCGACTAAAGACCCCGCGCCGACCCCGGTGCGGGGTTTTTCGTTTCCAGCTTCTATTTCATCTGAAACCATGTACCCAACCACTGACACCTCCAGGAAACACACCACCAACGCCGCCAGCCGCAGCGCTGCGACCTGCATGGTGCCTCCCCCGCCCGCCCCGGCCGCTGCGTCCTGACGCAACGGCCGTTTTTATTTCTGCCTGACTCTCTTCATTGCAAGGAAACCAAGCACCATGAGCACCAACGAACTGCCCCAGATCAAAATCGCCGTCGTCGGTTACGGCAGCCAGGGCCGCGCCCATGCCATGAACCTGCGTGAATCCGGCTTCGACGTGGTTGTCGGCCTGCGCGCCGGCGGCCCCACCGAGGTCAAGGCGCAGGCCGACGGCTTCACCGTCAAGAGCCCGGCCGAAGCGGTCAAGGACGCCGACCTGGTCGCCGTGCTGACCCCGGACATGGTGCAGAAGAAGCTGTACAACGAGGTACTGGCGCCGAACATGAAGCAGGGCGCCTGCCTGCTGTTCGCGCACGGACTGAACGTGCATTTCGGCATGATCGAGCCGCGCGCCGATCTGGACGTGGTGCTGGTCGCACCCAAGGGCCCGGGCGCACTGGTGCGTCGCGAGTATGAAATCGGCCGCGGCGTGCCGTGCATCTACGCGGTCTACCAGGACAAGAGCGGCAAGGCCGAGCAGTTCGCGCTGGCCTATGCGGCTGGCCTGGGCGGCGCCCGCGCCAACATCATCAAGACCACCTTCAAGGAAGAGACCGAAACCGATCTGTTCGGTGAGCAGGCCGTGCTGTGCGGTGGTGCTTCCTCGCTGGTCCAGGCCGGCTTCGAAACCCTGGTCGAAGCCGGTTACCAGCCGGAAATCGCCTACTACGAAGTGCTGCACGAACTGAAGCTGATCGTCGACCTGTTCTACGAAGGCGGCATCACCCGCATGCTGGAGTTCATCTCCGAGACCGCGCAGTACGGCGATTTCGTCAGCGGCCCGCGCGTCATCGATGCCTCGGTGAAGGCACGCATGAAGGATGTGCTGACCGACATCCAGAACGGCACCTTCACCAAGAACTGGGAAGCCGAGTACGAAGCCGGCCTGCCGAACTACAAGAAGTTCCAGCAGGCAGACATGGAACACCCGATCGAGAAGGTGGGCAAAGAGCTCCGCGCCAAGATGGTTTGGCTGCAAGCACAGACTGCGTAATCCGCGGTCCCCCACCCGCAACTGGCAAAGGTCGCTGCATGAACACTTCCACCCCCGGTGCGCCCCGTAACGGCGCACGCTGGCTGACGCAGGCCCTGGAAACCGAAGGCGTGCAAACGCTGTTCGGCTACCCGGGCGGCACCATCATGCCGTTCTACGACGCATTGGTGGACTCCAGCCTCAAGCACATCCTGGTACGACACGAGCAGGGCGCGGCGCTTGCCGCCAATGGTTATGCCCGCGCAAGCGGCAAGGTAGGCGTATGCGTGGCCACCTCCGGCCCGGGTGCGTCCAACCTGGTCACCGGCATTGCCGATGCCATGCTCGACTCGGTACCGATGGTGTGCCTGACCGGCCAGGTCGCTACCCCGCTGCTGGGTACCGATGCGTTCCAGGAACTGGATGTGTTCGGCATGACCATGCCGATCGTCAAGCACAGCTGGCTGGTGCGCAGCGTTGATGAGCTGCCGCAGGTGGTTGCCGAAGCCTTCCGTGTCGCCCGCGAAGGGCGGCCCGGTCCGGTGCTGATCGACCTGCCCAAGGACGTGCAGCTGGGCGACGCCTCGCACCTGCCCGATCACGTGCCGGCCTCGATCGATCCGGTGCCGGCACCGTCGGCCGAGCGTCTGGCTGCTGCGGTCGAGATGATTGCCGCTGCCGAAAAGCCCGTGATCTACGGCGGCGGCGGCATCGGCCTGGCCGATGCGGTTGGCGAGTTCCGTCACTTCGTCGAAAGCTCGGGCATCCCGACCGTGCTGACCCTGCGCGGCCTGGGCGCTTTGCCAGCCAATCACCCGCAGTACCTGGGCATGCTGGGTATGCATGGCACCCGCGCCGCCAACATGGCGGTGCAGGAGTCGGACCTGCTGATCGTGGTCGGTGCCCGCTTCGATGACCGCGCCACCGGCAAGCTGGCCGAGTTCGCCCCGTTCGCCCGCGTCATCCATCTGGATGCCGACGCCTACGAGATCTCCAAGCTGCGCGCGGTCGACATTGCCATCCCCGGCAACGTCAAGACCGGGCTGCAGGCGCTGACCAGCATCCGCAGCAGCTGCAACAGCTGGCGCGCACGTTGTGCCGCCAACCGTGAAAAGTTCGCTGCCCGCTATGACGCGCCCGGCCACGATATCTACGCACCGGCGTTGTTGAAGCGGCTGAGCGAAGTGGCACCGCCGGATACCGTTATCGCCTGCGATGTCGGCCAGCACCAGATGTGGGTGGCGCAGCATTGCCGCTTCAACCACCCGCGCAACCACCTGACGTCGGGCGCGCTGGGCACGATGGGCTTCGGCCTGCCGGCAGCGATGGGCGCGCAGTTCGCCTGCCCCGATCGCACCGTGGTGCTGGTCTCCGGTGATGGCAGCTTCATGATGAACGTGCAGGAGCTGGCCACCATCGCCCGCTGTCGCCTGCCGGTGAAGATCGTGCTGCTGGACAACTCATCGCTGGGCATGGTCCGCCAGTGGCAGGAGCTGTTTTTCGCCGAGCGTTACAGCGAGATCGACCTGTCCGACAACCCGGACTTCGCCGCGCTGGTGCAGGTATTCGGCATCCCCGCCACTCGCATCACCCAGCGTGCGCAGGTCGAGGACGCGCTGGCCGCCATGCTGGATACGCCCGGCCCGGCGCTGCTGCACGTGTCCATCGATGCACGCGCCAACGTGTGGCCGCTGGTGCCACCCAACAACGCCAACAGCACCATGCTGGACAGCAACCCAGCCCATGCCAAGGCAGCGCAGGAGAGTTCCAATGCAATACCGGCTTGACCTGGTGCTGAAACCTGCCGAAGGCGCGCTGGTGCGCGTGATCGGCATGGTCGAACGGCGCGGCTTCGCCCCCAGCAACATCGCCGGCAACCGCAATGCCGACGATGCCGGCCGCTGGCACGTGCAGATGGACATCCATGGCACGCGCCCGCCGGAAACCCTGTGCCACCAGCTGCAGAAGGTCTACGACTGCGAATCCGTGCGGCTGGTACCGGTAGCAGGTGCCAGCGTATGAGCAGCGACGTAAGTGGCGTACCGGTAGTACGCCGCCACAAGCAACGGAGGCGTCTTCTTCAACGCGAACAGCCGACAGCTAGTTCGCTTGTATCCGGTGACGGCCACGTACATGCCTGACCGTGGCCGCGCCAACGCAGTTGCAACACCCGCTGACGCATTGAACGTCAGCGTTGCCGATGTCTTGGCCGCACAGGCACGCCTGCGCCGTTTCCTGCCGCCTACCCCGCTGCACTATGCCGAGCGTTTCGGCACCTGGTTGAAGCTGGAGAACCTGCAGCGCACCGGTTCCTACAAGGTGCGTGGTGCACTGAACGCGATGCTGGCGGCGCTGGAACGCGGTGATGAGCGCCCGGTGATCTGCGCTTCGGCCGGCAACCACGCCCAAGGCGTGGCCTGGGCTTCGCATCGGCTGGGCGTGCAGGCCATCACGGTGATGCCACATGGCGCACCGGCCACCAAGATTGCCGGCGTCCAGCATTGGGGCGCCACCGTGCGCCAGCACGGCAACAGCTACGACGATGCCTATGCGTTTGCCCGCGAGCTGGCCGAACAGAACGGCTACCGCTTCCTGTCCGCCTTCGACGACCCGGACGTGATCGCCGGCCAGGGCACGCTGGGCATCGAGCTGGCACCGCATGCTCCGGACGTGGTGATCGTGCCGATCGGCGGCGGCGGCCTGGCCTCGGGCGTTGCGCTGGCCCTGAAATCGCAGGGCGTGCGCATCATCGGTGCGCAGGTCGAAGGCGTGGACTCGATGGCACGCGCGATCAAGGGCGATGTACGCGAAGTTGATCCGGTGCCAACCCTGGCCGATGGCGTCAAGGTCAAGATCCCGGGCTTCCTCACCCGCCGCCTGTGCGCCAGCCTGCTCGACGATGTGGTCATCGTCCGTGAAGCCGAGCTGCGCGAAACCCTGGTGCGGCTGGCGTTGGAAGAACATGTCATCGCCGAAGGTGCTGGCGCGTTGGCGCTGGCCGCGGGCCGCCGCGTCTCCGGCAAGCGTAAGTGTGCGGTGGTATCCGGCGGCAACATCGACGCCACGGTATTGTCGACCTTGTTGTCTGAAGTACGCCCCAGTCCACCGCGCAAACCTCGACGGCGTAACGCCGAACGACTTAGAAGCCGTGTCGTTGCATCGACACAGCGCAGTTCCAGATCCGAATCCCCCCAAATTTCCGTTACCGCCGCAGTCGAGGAGACCCTCTGGTGAATACTCCAACCAACAATACCCCGCGAATTACAATCTTCGACACGACCCTGCGCGACGGTGAGCAATCACCCGGCTGCAGCATGACGCCACCGCAGAAGCTGGTGATGGCAAGGGCGCTGGCGGAACTGGGCGTGGACGTGATCGAAACCGGCTTCCCCGCAAGTTCGCAGTCCGACCGCGAAGCCATGGCACTGATCGGCCGCGAGGTACGACAGCCGGTCCTGGCAGTGCTGTCGCGCTGCCTGGCCGGCGATATCGAAACCTCCATCAAGGCTCTGGAAGCCGCAGCGCGCCCGCGCCTGCACCTGTTCCTGTCCACCAGTCCGCTGCACCGCGAGCACAAGCTGCGCATCAGCAAGGAACAGGTGCTGGAGTCGGTGCACAAGCATGTGAGCATGGCGCGCGGCTACCTGGATGACGTCGAGTTCTCCGCCGAGGACGCCACCCGCACCGAACTGGACTTCCTGACTGAAGTCACCCAGGTCGCGATCGCCGCCGGTGCGCGCACCATCAACCTGCCCGACACGGTTGGTTTCACCACGCCGGAGGAAATCCGCGCGATGTTCCAGCACGTGATCGCCAATGCGGCCGGCGCTGACAAGGTGGTATTCAGTACCCATTGCCACAACGACCTGGGCCTGGCCGTGGCCAACTCGCTGGCCGCCATCGAAGGCGGTGCACGCCAGGTGGAAGGTTCGATCAACGGCATCGGCGAGCGCGCCGGCAACTGCGCGCTGGAAGAAATCGCGATGGTGCTGAAGGTCCGCAACGCCTTCTACAACAACTTCGACACCGGTTTCGACACCCGCCGCATCGTACCCACCTCGCAGCTGCTGCAGCGTCTGGTCGGCATGCCGGTGCAGCGCAACAAGGCCATCGTCGGTGCCAATGCCTTCGCGCACGAATCCGGCATCCACCAGCACGGCATGCTGCGCAATCGCAATACCTACGAAATCATGCGTCCGGAAGACGTGGGCTGGGAGTCCTCGCAGATGGTGCTGGGCCGCCACAGCGGCCGCGCCGCGGTCGAGGCACGCCTGCGTGCGCTGGGCTACTGGCTGGAAGAAGAGGAACTGAAGCTGATCTTCGAGCAGTTCAAGGCACTGTGCGAACAGCAGCGCGTGGTCACCGATGCCGACCTGCAGACCCTGATGCAGGGTACCTCCAGCAGCGACGGCTACCGCCTGGCTTCGATGACCATCAGCGACGTCGGCAGCCGTGCCAATGCGTTGGTCGAGCTGTCCGATCCGGAAGGCAACCGCGTGGCTGAAACCGCGCAGGGCGACGGCCCGGTCGATGCCTTGTTCTCGGCATTGTCGGCCGCCACCGGCGTGCAGCTGACCCTGGACAGCTACCACGTGCACAGCGTCGGCATCGGCGCCGATGCGCGCGGCGAAGCCAACCTGAGCGTGCGTCACGAAGGCGAGATCCTCGAAGGCACCGGCACCAGCCGTGACATCATCGAAGCCAGCGCGCTTGCCTGGCTGGATGTCACCAACCGCCTGCTGCGCCAGCGTGAAAGCAGCACCACCGAGGAAGCCGTCAGCGCCTGAGCGCGACAGCAGAACATAGGCACCGGAACGAACCAATGAGCTCCGCACCCAAAACCCTGTACGACAAGCTGTGGGATGCCCACGTTGTCGTCCCTGAATCCGACAACGCGCCGGCCGTGCTGTATATCGACCTGCACCTGATCCATGAAGTCACCTCGCCGCAGGCCTTCACCGAACTGCGCGAGCGCGGCCTGAAGCCGCGCCGCACCGATCGCACCAAGGCGACGATGGATCACTCCACGCCGACCCTGCCGGCCGGCCCGGACGGCAAGCTGCCGTACGCAAGCAAGGCCTCCGAAGCGCAGGTCGAAACGCTGGCGAAGAATTGCGCCGAGTACGGCATCGAGCTGTTCGACCTGTCCTCGGCCAACCGCGGTATCGTCCACGTCATCGCCCCGGAGCAGGGTTTCACCCAGCCAGGCATGACCATCGTCTGTGGTGACAGCCACACCTCCACGCATGGCGCGTTCGGTTCGCTGGCCTTCGGCATCGGCACCAGCGAAGTCGGCCACGTGCTGGCCACGCAGTGCCTGCTGCAGCGCAAGGCCAGGACCATGGCAATCACCGTTGATGGCGAACTGGCGCCGGGCGTGGGTGCCAAGGACGTGGTGCTGCACATCATCGGCGTGATCGGCGTCAACGGTGGCACCGGCCATGTGCTGGAGTTCCGTGGCTCGGCGATCCGCGCGATGGACATGGAACAGCGCATGACCCTGTGCAACATGTCGATCGAAGCCGGTGCCCGCGCAGGTATGGTGGCGCCGGACCAGGTCACCTTCGACTGGGTCGCCAACACCCCGCGCGGCCCCAAGGGCGCCGACTTCGACACCGCCGTGGCGTACTGGTCCTCGTTGAACAGCGACGAAGGCGCACGCTTCGATGTGGAAGTGCAGATCGACGCCGCCGACATCCGCCCGACCCTGACCTGGGGCACGCACCCGGGCACAGCGATTGCGGTTGATGCGCCGATCCCGGCCGCCAACGATGCCGCTGCGCAGAAGGGCCTGGACTACATGAAGTTCGAAGCCGGCCACAGCTTGATCGGTACGCCGGTGGATGTGGTGTTCGTCGGTTCCTGCACCAATGGCCGCTTGAGCGACATGCGGGAAGTCGCACAGGTGTTGCGCGGCCGCCACGTCGCCGATGGCGTACGCATGCTGGTGGTGCCTGGCTCGGAGATCGTCAAGCGCGATGCCGAGGCCGAAGGCATCCACGAAATCGTGCGTGCCGCCGGTGCCGAGTGGCGCGAGCCGGGCTGCTCGATGTGCATCGCCATGAACGGCGACCTGGTTGCACCGGGCCAATTGGCGGTCAGCACCAGCAACCGCAATTTCGAAGGCCGCCAAGGCCCGGGCTCGCGCACCTTGCTGGCCTCGCCGATGAGCGCGGCGTGGGCAGCGGTGAATGGCCGCGTCGCCGATACCCGCGATCTGTTTGCCAAGGAGGTGGCGTGATGGCCGTCGCTTTTGCCCTTCTCCCTCCGGGAGATACAAAGGTATGCCCCCGCGAAGGCGGGGGTGCCCCGAAGGGGCGGATGAGGGCGACCGCTGCTCATTCCGGCAAACACCCTGCGCAAGCACACCCTCATCCGGCGCTGCGCGCCACCTTCTCCCGATGGGAGAAGGGCTACGCACTGGAGCTGTACTGATGGCCGCATTGACCACGATCACCTCGCGCAGCGTTGTGCTGCGCCAGACCAATATCGACACCGACCAGATCATCCCGGCGCGTTTCCTGTCCACCACCGAGCGCGCCGGCCTGGGCAAGAACGCCTTCAATGACTGGCGCTGGCAGGCCGATGGTTCGCCGAATGCCGAGTTCGCCTTCAACCAGCCGCACAACCAGGGCCGCGCCATCCTGTTGGCCGGTCGCAATTTCGGTTGTGGCTCCTCGCGTGAGCATGCCCCGTGGGCGCTGACCGATCTGGGCCTGCAGGCAATCGTCAGCAGCGAAATCGCCGACATCTTCCGCAACAACTCGCTGAAGAACGGTCTGTTGCCGATCGTGCTCGACGAAGCCGACGTGCAGGAACTGATGCAGCACCCGGATGACGAGCTGACCGTGGATGTGGCAGCGCGTGAGCTGCGCACCTCCAGCGGCAAGGCGTACAGCTTCCCGCTGGATGGCTTCTCGCAGACCTGTCTGCTGGAAGGTGTTGACCAGCTGGGCTGGCTGCTGGGTCGGGTGGATGAAATCGAGCGGTATGAGGCTGCTCGCGCGGCATGATGAAACACCCCTCCCCTTGCCGGCGCAGCCGGCAGGGAGAGGTCGGGAGGGGTTGGCTTTGGCTTGTAAGGCTCAAACTGCAACAGCAAGAGCTACCCCTCCCCAGCCCTCCCCTGCGCCTTCGGCGCAAGGGAGGGAGTAAATCCGCGCCGCCTGCAGGGCAGCGCGCGAAACACCCCTCCCCTTGCCGGCGCAGCCGGCAGGGGGAGGCTGGGAGGGGGTTGGCTTTGGCTTGTAATGCTCGAACAGCAACAGCAGAAGCTACCCCCTCCGCAACCTTCCCCTGCGCCTTCGGCGCAAGGGAGGGAGCTCCCAACAACAGCAACCGGAACCCATACATGCAAGCCAACATCGTCGTACTGCCGGGTGACGGCATCGGTCCAGAAATCACCGCCGTTGCCGTCGACGTGCTCAAGGCCATCGCAAGCCGGTTCGGCCACAGCTTCAGCTTCAGCGAACATGACATCGGCGGCATCGCCATCGACAGGCACGGCGAGCCGCTGCCGGCAGCCACGCTGGAGGCCTGCAGCAAGGCTGACGCGGTGCTGCTCGGCGCCGTTGGTGGCCCGAAGTGGTCCGACCCGAATGCCAAGGTCCGCCCGGAACAAGGCCTGCTGGCGATCCGCAGGGCACTGGGCCTGTACGCCAACCTGCGCCCGGTACGCACCCACCCAGCCGCGCTCAATGCCTCGCCGATCAAGCCTGAACTGCTCAAGGACGTGGACTTCGTGGTGGTGCGCGAGCTGACCGGCGGCATCTACTTCGGCGACAAAAGCCGCGATGCCGACAGCGCCAGCGACCTGTGTCGCTACACCGTGGTCGAGATCGAGCGCGTGCTGCGCAGCGCCTTCCGCCTGGCCCAACAGCGTCGCGGCAAGCTCACCTCGGTGGACAAGGCCAATGTGCTGGAAACCTCGCGCCTGTGGCGTGACATCGCCGCACGCATCGGCCGCGAGGAATTCCCGGACGTGGAACTGGAACACCAGCTGGTCGATTCCATGGCCATGCACCTGATCGCCAAGCCGCGCGTCTACGATGTGATCGTCACCGAGAACATGTTCGGCGACATCCTCACCGACGAGGCCTCGATGCTGGCCGGCTCGCTGGGCCTGCTGCCATCAGCCTCGTTGGGCGAACAGGGCAAGGTCGGCATCTACGAGCCCATCCACGGTTCGGCGCCGGATATCGCCGGCAAGGGCATCGCCAACCCCTATGCCACCATCCTCAGTGCGGCGATGCTGCTGCGCCATTCACTGGGACTGGAGGCCGAGGCTGCAGCCATCGAGCAGGCGGTCAGCGCTGCACTCGATGGTGGCCACTTCACCGCCGATCTGGCCGCGCAAGGGCAGGCGCTCAACACCCAGCAAGCCGGGCTAGCCGTGCTTGCGCAGTTGAACTGATGTAACCAGACGCGGCCCTTGGCCGCGTCTCTTTTTTGCGGGCTGTTCCCGCCAGGTGGATACCACGCCGTTTCTTCATTGGACCTGTCGTTTCAGGTCCCGCACCAACAAAGGAATGACCTTGAACTACCGCACTCCCGACGACTTCCTGGCCTATGTGGCCAAGCGCGACCCCAACCAATCCGAGTTCCTGCAAGCGGTAAAGGAAGTAGCGCACAGCCTGTGGCCATTCCTGCAGCAGAACCCGAAGTACACGCAATACGGGTTGCTGGAACGTCTGGTCGAGCCGGAGCGGGTCATCCAGTTCCGCGTCGCCTGGGCCGATGACAAGGGGCAAACCCACGTCAATCGCGCCTGGCGCGTGCAGCACAGTTCGGCGATTGGTCCATTCAAGGGCGGCATGCGTTTCCACCCCTCGGTGAACCTGTCCATCCTCAAGTTCCTGGCCTTCGAACAAACCTTCAAGAATGCCTTGACCACATTGCCGATGGGCGGCGGCAAGGGCGGCTCGGACTTCGACCCCAAGGGCAAGAGCGATGGCGAAGTGATGCGCTTCTGCCAGGCTTTGATGCTGGAGTTGTACCGCCACCTCGGCCCGGATACCGACGTGCCAGCCGGTGATATCGGCGTTGGCGCACGCGAAGTCGGCTTCATGGCCGGCATGATGAAGAAGCTCAGCAATGATGCCTCCAGCGTCTTCACTGGCAAGGGCCTGGCCTATGGCGGCAGCCTGATGCGGCCGGAAGCCACCGGCTTCGGCACGGTCTACTTCGTCGAGCAGATGCTGCACCATGCCAAGCGCCAGACCCACGGTGCCAAGGTATTGGTGTCCGGTTCCGGCAACGTCGCCCAGTACGCGGCGATCAAGGCCAGCGAGCTCGGCGCCAAGGTGCTGACCTTCTCCGACTCCGGCGGCGCGCTGTATGCGCGCGATGGCTTCGACGAGACCGCCCTGCAGGAAGTAATGGCGTTGAAGAATGAGCGCCGTGGTCGTCTGTCCGAACTCGCCGATGATGCCCGCTTCGAGTTCCTGGCCGACCGTCGCCCTTGGCATATCCCGGCCGATATCGCCCTGCCCTGCGCCACCCAGAACGAGCTGGACGAAACCGACGCACGCACCCTGGTCCACAACGGCGTGCTGTGCGTGGCAGAAGGAGCAAACATGCCGTCAACGCTGGAAGCAGTGGATGTATTCGTGCAGGCCGGCACGCTGTACGCGCCGGGCAAGGCCAGCAATGCCGGTGGCGTGGCCACTTCGGGTCTGGAAATGAGCCAGAACGCATTGCGCCTGTCGTGGCGCCATGCCGATGTCGACGAGCGCCTGCACGTGATCATGAAGGAGATCCACGCCAACTGCGTGCATCACGGCGTACGTGCCGATGGCAGCGTCAACTACGTGGACGGCGCCAACATCGCCGGCTTCGTCAAGGTCGCCGATGCCATGTTGGCGCAGGGCCTGTACTGAATCATCCAGCCCTCGCACGGCTGGAAACCGACGGCGCCCACGGGCGCCGTCGTCATGACAACACCCGGTTACGGCCTTCGCGCTTGGCGCGATAGAGCTGCCGGTCAGCGGCCGCCAACAGGGTGCGTCCGTCCGCCTGGCCTGGGCCGAATGCCGCAACACCGATACTGACGGTGACACTGACGTCGGCATCCACGTCCTCGAAGCGCAGTCGCGCCAGGCGGATCCGCAGCTCCTGCAATGCCGCCACCGCCTCCTGCAGTGATATGCCATGTATCACCACCAGGAACTCCTCACCGCCATGCCGGGCCACGAACTGCTCCTTGCCAAGCCGCAGCTGCAACAGACTGGCGATGTCACGCAGCACCTGATCACCGGCATCGTGGCCGTAGCGGTCGTTGATCTGCTTGAAGTGATCCACATCCACCAAGGCCACGTTCAAGGGCGTGCCCTCGGTGCTGGCGCGCTGCAACGCCTGCTGCAGGTAGGCGTCACCGGCACGTCGATTGGGCAGGCCGGTGAGCGGATCGTGCATGGCCTGATGCTCCAGGCGTTGCAACAGGCTGACGCGCTCCGAGTCGGCCTGCTCCAGCGCGCGGTTTTTCTCGCTCAATTCCTGGGTGCGTGCAGCGATCTCGTTGCTCAGGCGCTGTTGCCCGCGCCGGTAGCTGGCTGCGCGCCAACCTGCCAGCAACAGGATCAGGCCCAGCACGGCCGCAGCGCTCAGCCAGCGTACCCATGGCCGCTGCCATAGCGGTGCGGCGATATCCAGTTCCAGCACTGCTTCGCCGCCACGATTGGTATTTTCCCAATCCAACGGCAACGACATCGCCTGGATGCGCAGCCGATATTTCCCTGGCGGCAGATTGGTATAGATCGCTTCGACGCGACTGCCTGCATCCAACCAATCACTGTCAAAGCCTTCCAGACGATAGCGGTAACGCATCTTGTCCGGCGCGCGGAAACCGAGCCCGGCGTAGGCCACGGCAATGCGATCCACGCCGGCTGGCAGGGAATAGGCGCTGCTCACCGGCTGCGGATCGCCATCGATGACCACGCTCTCAATGGCCACCGGAATCTTCCGGAAACGTGCATTGCCATCGACACGCTGCGGATCGATCACCGCCAGGCCACCGGCGGTGGGAAACAATAATTCACCGTCACGCGTAAACCAGCCTGCAGGTGATGAAGCGCCATTGCCCTGGCTGCTGGGCATGCCATCGCTATGGTCCAGCACCTGCACCGCCAGATGTGTACGCGCGCCGGCAGCCACGGCAATCAGGTCCGTGCGATCAAGCCGGAACACGCCCTGGTTGCTGGACAGCCACAGATGGCCGGCGCCATCGTCGATGACCCGGAAAACCTTGTCGCGCGGCAACCCGTTGCGATGATCGAACACGGCAATGTCCAAGCCACGCTTGCGCAGCAGTCCGTGGTCACTGGCAATCCACAGGTCACCATTGTCGTCGCCAAGGAAGTCGAAGACATAGCGCGCCGGAAACCCCACATCAGGGAACCACGCCTGCAGCTTGCCCTCCTTGCCCAGGCTCGCCATGCCACCGTCCGTACCTATCCAGAGCACGCCGGCAGCGTCGCGGTACAGCGCATGTACCGCCAGTCCCGGCAGCCCCTCTTCCAGTCCATAGTGATGCAGCTTGCCGCGCTGGTGGTGATACAGACCCTCTGAGCTGCCTATCCAGAGGCTGCCATCGGCTTCACTCAACAGACTGCGGATCAGCGGCTGTACGGTACCCGGCAAGCTGATCTGTTGTACGACCCGACCAGCCTCATCCACGCCAAGCACGCCCTTGTTGTAGGTGCCAGCCCACACGCCCTGGCCACGCGCAGCCAAGGCCAGCACCGACGCGTCACGGCCAGTGCCCGGCAACAAGCGCACCGTGCTGATCAGATCGCCGCGCATGCGGTTCAGGCCTTCGGAATGTCCGATCCAGACATCACCGTTGTCGGACTGGATCAGCGCACGCAGATAGTCCGAGCCCAGTCCATCCTCCATGGTCAGTCCACGTGCCGCGCCTTCGTCGATGCGGAACAAGCCATCGGTGCTGCCCGCCCAGACCAGACCTTCCCGGTCGATCAACAAGGCGGGACTGACCTGCCCGGGAACCGCGATCCGCTCGGTCTTGCCTGGTGCCAAGCGCACCAGTCGGCCCGCGGACAGGCTCAGCCACAACGCATCGCTGGCATCATGGCGCACCGCATCCACGCGCTCACCAGGCAACAGGTGCTGCCGTCGGCCATCAGCGTGCAGCCAATGGACACCGTCGTCGGCAGCAACCACCCAGCCGTTGTCGCCATCATCGACCAGATCACGCACCACCCAACCAGCCGTACCGTTCCACGGCGCCAGATGTCCCTGCTGCTGGTGGTAGACACCTTTTTCAGTGGCAACCAGCACCGTTCCATCCGCCATCAGGCGCAGTGCGGTGATCGGCACCTCGGGCAGGCCAAGCGTGGCACCGGCATCGAGCAGCTGCCCCGAGGGCAGCAAGCGCAGCAGCTTGTCCTTGGCGGCGATCCACAGGTCGCCGGATGGATCCCGCAGCAATGCGGTAACCGATAGATGCCGGGCATCGGCACCCCCCAATGCTTCCCAACGCCCGCGGTGGTAGCTGTAGACGCCATCGGAAATGGTCCCGAACAGCACGGCGCCGTCGGCCTCGGGCAGGATGCTCAGCACCCCGGAAAGCTCCACGCCCGGGGTGTTCTGCCGATCAAATACGGTGAAGCTGCGGCCGTTGAAGCGGACCACGCCTTCCCAGGTGCCCAGCCAGATGAAGCCGTCAGTGCCCTGTGCCACCGACTGCACCAGGTTGTGCGGCAGCCCCTGCTCCATGCCCCACCCGGCCACGGTATGCCGCGCGGCCTGCGCCGGCGGCAAGATCAGGGCCCATAGCAGGGCTGTTACGAGCAGGGCGCATAGCCAAGCTGCCAGCCGGTCCCGGCCTGCAAGGCATGCAGCTGTGGCGTCGGCAATCCTCTGGCGTCTGTACAAACCCGCCTCCGCAGGTCACGCCGACTCCCCCGTCGGCGCGCCAATTTACCACCTCAACCGTGAAATCCGTCGCCGCTTCTTACGGCCGGCCCCGCGGCCAGCCTTGGCGACGACGGCTCACAGCGCGCCGCTCAGTGACTGGCCTCGTCCGGGCGCACCCGGAACCAGGCCGCATACAGCGCAGGCAGGAACACCAGGGTCAGCACCGTGCCGACGATCAACCCGCCCATGATCGAGATCGCCATCGAGCCGTAGAAGGCACTGCGCGACAGCGGGATCATCGCCAGCACCGCCGCCAGCGCGGTCAGCACGATAGGCCGGAAGCGGCGCACGGTGGCATCGATGATGGCGTGCCAGCGGTCATGGCCGGCATCGATGTCCTGCTGGATCTGGTCGATCAGGATCACCGAGTTGCGCATGATCATGCCGGCCAGTGCAATCGTGCCCAGCATCGCCACGAAGCCGAACGGCGCCTGGAACAGCAGCAGGAACCAGGTCGCGCCGATGATGCCCAGCGGTGCGGTGATGAACACCATCGCCGCCCGCGAGAAGCTGCGCAGCTGCACCATCAGCAAGGTCGCCACCACCACCAGGAACAGCGGCATGCCAGCCTTGATCGAGTTCTGCCCGCGCGCGGAGTCCTCGACGGTGCCGCCGGTTTCCAGCAGATAGCCACTGGGCAGGGCGTCGCGGATGTCACTCAAGGTCGGCACGATCTGCTCGACCACGCCGACCGGCAGCATGCTGTCGCCGATGTCGGCACGCACGGTGACGGTTGGCAGGCGGTCGCGGTGCCAGATGATGCCGTCTTCGAAGGCATATTCCAGCTTGGCCACCTGCGACAACGACACCGACTTGCCGCTGGCGGTCGGGATGGCCAGGCTGCCCAGCATGTCCAGACGCGCACGCTCATCATCCGGGCCACGCAGCAACATGCCGATCTGGCGATTGCCTTCGCGGTAGGTGCTCACGCTCATGCCTGACAGCGAGCTGGTCAGGAACTGCGCGATCTGCGCACTGCTCACGCCCAATACGCGGGCACGGTCCTGGTCCACCACCAGGCGCACCACCTTGCTCGGTTCGCTCCAGTTGAGGTTGACGTTGGTGGTATGCGGGTTCTGCCGCACCTTTTCCGCAACCTGCGCGGCAATCGCCTGCACGCGCTCGATATGCTCGCCGGAAATACGGAACTGCACCGGGTAGCCAACCGGCGGGCCGTTCTCCAGCCGGGTAACACGCAGCTGCACATCACCGAACTTGGGCACGACCTCCGTCAACAACCAATCACGCAGCTCCTCGCGTGCCTTGGTGTCCTCGGCCAGCACCACGTACTGGGCGAAGTTGGTGGCCGGCAACTGCTGGTCCAACGGCAGGTAGAAGCGCGGCGAGCCGTTGCCGACATAGCCGACGAAGTTGGCCACGCCCTTGTGCCCCTTGATGAGCGCTTCGAACTTCTGCGCCTGTGCCTGGGTGGCAGTCAGCGACGCGCCTTCGGCCAGTTCGATATCCACCATCAGCTCGGGCCGGGTTGAATCCGGGAAGAACTGCTGCGGCACGAAGCGGAAGATCACCAGCGAGAACACGAACAGGCCCGCCGTGGCCAGGATCACCAGCCAGCGACGACGCAGGCAGGCATCCAGGAACACCCGGAAGCGCTGGTAGAACGCGCTCTTGTACGGGTCATGGTCGTGCGCCAGCTCCTTCGGCTTGATCAGGTTGGCCACGGCCGGATTGCGGTCGGCCCAGCGCAGCCGCAGCGCATGCCAGCGCCCGGCAATACTGCCCGGCTTGGGCGGCTGCGGGTTGTGCAGGTCCGGCAGCATCTTGTCGCCAAGATAGGGAATGAACAGCACCGCGGCGATCCACGACACTACCAGCGCGATCGTCACCACCTGGAACAGGGAACGCGTGTATTCACCGGTGCTCGAAGCCGCGGTGGCAATCGGCAGGAAGCCGGCCGCGGTGATCAAGGTGCCGGTCAACATCGGGAAAGCGGTGGATGTCCAGGCAAAGCTGGCCGCACGCAGACGGTCGTAGCCCTGCTCCATCTTGGTGGCCATCATCTCCACCGCGATGATCGCGTCGTCCACCAGCAGACCCAGCGCAAGCACAAGCGCGCCCAGCGAAATCTTGTGCAGGCCGATGTCGAACTGATGCATGACGAAGAACGTCATCGCCAGCACCAGCGGGATCGATACCGCCACCACCAGGCCGGTACGCCAGCCCAGCGAGAAGAAGCTCACCAGCAGCACGATCACCACCGCCTCGGTCAGCACCTTGACGAACTCGCCCACCGATTCCTTCACCGCATGCGGTTGGTCGGAGACCTTGCGCAGCTGCATGCCGGCCGGCAGCGTCTTCTGCAGCTGCTCGAACTCGTTGTCCAGGGTCTTGCCCAGCTTGAGGATGTCACCGCCGTTCTTCATCGCCACGGCAATACCGATGGCGTCCTCACCCATGAAGCGCATCTTGGCCGAGGCCGGATCGGCGAAGCCACGCTTCACCTCGGCGATATCGCCCAGCCGCACGCTGCGATCACCGGCCTGGATCGGGAAGTTGCGGATGTCTTCGACGGAAGTGAACTGACCGCTGACGCGCAACTGCACGCGATCGGTCGGCGTCTCGAACCAGCTGGCCGGGGCAATCGCGTTCTGCTGCGCCAGCGCCTGCTGCACCTGCTGCATCGACACGCCCAGCGTGGCCAGCTTGGTGTTGGACAGCTGGATCCATACCTTCTCGTCCTGCAGGCCGAGCAGGTCGACCTTGCCCACGTCATCCACGCGCTGCAGCTGCAGCTGGATGCGATCGGCATAGTCGCGCATCAAGGCATAGTCGAAACCCTTGCCTGTCAGCGCATAGATATTGCCGAAGGTGTCACCGAACTCATCATTGAAAAACGGCCCGATCACTTCGGCTGGCAGCTGCGAATGGATGTCGCCGACCTTCTTGCGCACCTGGTAGAACAGTTCGGGCACGTCCTTGGACGGCATCGAGTCGCGCGCCATGAAGATCACCTGCGACTCCCCCGGGCGCGAATAGGCCTGGATGAATTCGAATTCGCCGGTGTTCATCAACGCTTTTTCGATCGGCTCGGTGACCTGCTTGGACACCTGCTCGGCGGTGGCGCCCGGCCACATGGTCTGCACCACCATCGCCTTGAAGGTGAACGGCGGATCTTCGGATTGGCCAAGGTGCTTGTACGACCAGGCACCGATGATCGCCATGGCGATCATCATGAACAACACCAGCGGGCGGTTACCGAGCGCCCATTCGGAGAGATTGAAGCGTTTCACGCCTCACTCTCCTTTTCAGCGCGGATCCAGCGCCGCTCGGCATTGCCGCGAGCGTCAGCCCCCATCCCGTTCCCTTCCCCCGCCGGGGGAAGGGCGAAGGTGTCGCACATATGAGATTTCGACAGGCTCATCGCGAGCCCTCCGACGCAGCCTTCTTCGGTGCGCCAAATTCGATGGGTCGGTTGCTCCTGTCCACGGCAGTCACTGGCTGGCCCTCGCGCAGCAGATGGCCACCGGCGGCAACCACCCAATCCTCGGCCTTCAAGCCCGCCAACACCGGAACGCTGTCCGGGCCGTAGGCACCCAGCGTCACCGCGCGCGCCTGCAGCTTGCCATCGGCAGGGTTCACCACCCACACGCTGGCCTGCTGCGGCTGCTTGCCCGCCTGCACCGCGGCCAGCGGCACGCTCATCACGCCTTGCTTGCCGTGGGCGATGAACACCCGCGCGCTCTGGCCCAGTTCAACCGTATCCAATGCTTCGGCAGCCAGACTGACCCGCGCGGCATAGGTACGCGCCTGCGGATCGGCAGCGGCGGCGATCTCGCGGATGCTGCCCGACAGACGCTTGCCTTCCTGGTTCCACAACTCGACCTCGACCGCCTGGCCAACGCTGAAGTCGCGGATCGCACTTTCCGGCAATGCAATGGCGACTTCGCGTGCGCCGTCGGCGGCCATCGTGTAAATGGTCTGGCCGGCGGCAACCACCTGCCCGGCCTCGGCCTCGCGGCTGGCGATCATCCCGCCTTCCGGTGCATGCAGTTGGGCGTAGCCGGACTGGTTGCGCGCAACATCGAGATTGGCCCGCGCCGCATCGGCCTGGCCCTGCGCTGCTTTCAGGGCAGCGGTCTGCGCATCCAGCGCCGACTGGCTGACCAGTTGCTGGCTGGCCAGCGTTTGATAGCGTTTGTGCTCGTCGCGGGCACGCACCAGGTCAGCTTCGGCGGCAGCGAACTGTGCCTGCGCCGCACGTGCCTGCAGGTTGTAGTCGGCAACATCCAGTTCGGCCAGCAACTGTCCCTTGCTGACCCGCTGGCCGGCATCGACCTCACGCCGCAGCAGCTTGCCGCCGACGCGGAAGGACAGCGCGGTTTCCTCGCGCGCACGCACCTCGCCCGGATAGGCGCCGACCGCCACCCCGCCATTGCCGGCCGGGTGCTCCACCAACACGGGTACAGCATGCACGGGCACGGATTCGGGCTTGCCGCAGGCAGCAAGCAAGGGCAACAGCAGGCAACAGCCAATCCATCGAAGGTGGGTCATAAATAAGGTCGCTGACGCAAGGGGGAAGAGGAGACGGGATTTCACCGCCATTACTAAACGCATCGGTATAGTATAAATATCGAACCAGCTGGTCTAGTATTACCGGATGTCTCCGAAAAAACCCTCCCCAGCGCCCGCCACGTCGGCGCAACGCAGTTCCGGTCCGGGTCGCCCCAAGGACCTGGGCAAGCGTGCGGCCATCCTGGACGCAGCCAAGGAGTTGTTCATCGAGCAGGGTTTCAATGGCGTCAGCATGGACGAGATTGCCGCCCGCGCCAGTGCCTCCAAGCTGACGGTCTACAGCCATTTCGGCGACAAGGACACCTTGTTCAGCGAGGCGATCCAGGCCAAGTGCGTGGAAATGATGCCTGATGAGCTGTTTGTCACCGACAACGAGGCGCCGCTGCGCGGCCAGCTGCAGGGCATCGGCCACGCGTTTTTTGCCCTGATCAGCAGTGACGCGGCCATCGCCACCCAGCGCATGATGATGACCCCGGATACCGATGACCGGGTCCGGCAGATGTTCTGGCAGGCCGGCCCAGCCCGTACCGAATCCGCGCTCACCGAGTTCCTCGGCGCCCGCGTTGCCCGTGGCCAGCTCGACATCGACGACCTGCCCCTGGCATCCCGGCAGTTCTTCTGCCTGATCAAGGGCGAGGTCCATGCACATATGATGTGTGGCCTGTGCACCGCCCCGGACCAGCTCAATGTGGACGTGCATATTGCCGCCAGCGTTGATTTTTTCCTGCGCGCCTACGGCCCGCGCCCGCAAGCTGAATGAACCGGAGGTGCGAATGACTTCCGGCACTGCGTCCAACGCGGCCCTCGCCGCAATGTTGGACCCGTACTTTGTGTCTGGTAACCGGTAAAATGGCCGGCCCACTGCGCTGGAATGATGAGCTTCCCATGACGATCGATTACTCCCACGTCCGCGAAATGATGGTTGAACAGCAGATCCGGCCCTGGGATGTGCTGGAGGTCCGCGTGCTGGACGTGCTGGCCCGCCTGCCGCGTGAAGCCTTCGTCGCCGAATCGCACCGTGCCCTGGCCTATGCCGATATCGAGCTGCCGCTGGGTCACGGCCAGAAGATGATGAAGCCGGTCATCGAAGGCCGTACCTTGCAGGCACTGGATCTGCAGCCGACCGACGAAGTGCTGGAAATCGGCACCGGCAGCGGCTTCCTGAGCGCCTGCATGGGCCAGCTGGCCCGCGAAGTGCTGAGCCTGGAAATCCAGCCCGAACTGGCCGAGCGTGCCCGCCAGAACCTGGACGCCGCCAAGCTGGGCAGCAATGTCCGCATTGAAGTGGCCGATGGCCTGAATTGGCAGAGCCAGCGTCAGTTCGACGCCATCTGCATCACCGGTGCGGTAGAAACCATTCCGGTGGAACTGCTGAAGCTGCTGCGCAGCGGCGGCCGCCTGTTTGCCATCCGCGGCGTCTCGCCGGTGATGGAAGCGGTGCTGGTCCAGGCCGATGGCAGCACCGCCTCGCTGTTCGAAACCGATCTTGATTATCTGCAGGGCGCTGCGCCCGCACCGCAATTCCAACTCTAAAACCGTCCAAGGAAGCCGCAATGATCCGCCGATCCCTCACCCTTGCGCTGGCAGTCGCCCTCACTCCGCTGACTTCCCATGCCGCCGACCTGTTGCAGGTCTACGAAATGGCCCGCAACGGTGACACGCAGCTGGCTGCGGCCGAGTCCACCCGCCTGTTCGACAAGGAAGGCGCGGTACAGGCACGTGCCGCGTTGCTGCCGCAGATCGGCGGCGAGGCTTCCTTGAACCGTACCCGCACCAACTACGACGACATCAGCGGCAGCTCCACCTCCAAGACCCGCAGCTACGGCATCAACGGCAGCCAGACCCTGTTCAACTGGAGCCAGTTCGCCAACCTGCGCGCGCAGCGCGACGTCAGCAAAGCCGCCGACTTCACCCTGGAATCGGCAAATGATGAACTGGTGGTGCGTACCGCGACCACCTACTTCAACGTGCTGGTCGGCATTGAATCGCTGACTGCCGCCGAGACCAACGAAGCCGCTGCCAAGAAGCAGTTCGACTACGCCGACAAACGCTTGGAAGTAGGCCTGGCACCGATCACCGACATGCACGAAGCCCGTGCCCAGTACGACCAGGCCCGCGCCAACACCATCCTTGCCCGCAATGCACTGGAAGACGCCTACCAGGCGCTGACCGAGCTGACCGGCCAGCCGGTGCGCGACGTGCGCGGCCTGCCGGTCGACTTCCGCCCGGAACTGCCGGCCAACCGCGGCAACGTCGACCAACTGGTCGCCGATGCGGTCTCGCGCAACCCGGCGCTGAAGGCGCAGGAGCTGCAGGTCAGCGCCGCCGAGTCCAACGTCTCCTCCGCCCGTGGCGGCCACTACCCGACCTTGTCGTTGGGCGGCAGCTGGGGCAAGAGTGCGCGTTGGGGCGACACCACCGGCAGCGGCACTGCTGCTCCGGATGCCACCACCAACTCGATCGGCCTGACCCTGAATGTGCCGATCTTCGCCGGTGGTGCCACCCAGTCCGGCGTGCGCCAGGCGCTGGCCCGTCGCGATATCGCCCAGGACACCTTCGAGCAGCAGAAGCGCGCCCTGGACCGCAATACCCGCAATGCCTACCAAGCGCTGGTGGCTGGTATCAGTGAAGTGGAAGCGCGTCGCCTGACCGTAGTCTCGGCACAAAGCGCCTACGACGCCTCGCAGGTCGGCCTGGAAGTCGGCACCCGTACCGTGCTGGACGTGGTGCAGAACCAGCGCACCCTGTTCCAGGCCCAGGTGGACTACGCTCAGTCCCGTTACAACTTCCTGCTGGCCCGCCTGCAGTTGAGCCAGGCCATCGGTGATCTGGAAATCAATGAGGTCCAGGACATCAACCGCCTGCTGACGGTGGATGCCGCTTCCAAGCTGCAGCCGAACAACGTGCAGTAACGCCGCGCAGAAGCGCAATACAGAAAGGCGGGCCTCGGCCCGCCTTTCTTGTTTCTGGAACACTGCTCGCGATCGCCTTCACCCGATCGGCTTCGCTTCTCTTTCTTTTGTAGGAGCGGTGTAAGCCGCGAAGCACGCACAGCATCAGCCCGCATTGGCGACAAGACTTCGAACACCGTCAGCTTCGCGGCTTACGCCGCTCCTACAACAAACCCGGCATACCCCGGGTGCACTGCGCTTAGCCGGGCTACGCAAGCGGCATCGCTTTTCTTTCTTTTGTGGGAGCGGCGTAAGCCGCGAAGCCGAAACATCATCAGATGGCACAGAAGCCCGAGGCTTCAGCCAGACCAGCTTCGCGGCTTACGCCGCTCCCACAGACAATCACCGCCATGGCAGCGGGTAAAGGGCTACGACGCAGGCTCACTCGCCGGTGGCAACTGCGGTGTGATCAACGCAATCGTATGCTCCAGCGCGCCACGGCCATTGGCGACCAGTGCACGTCCGGCCTGCACCATGCGCTCGCGCTCGGCCTCGTCCTGCAATAGACGCGACACCGCTGCACCCACTTCCGCCGCACCAGCACAGATGCACAGCGCTCCAGCCTCATCCATCCGCCGCGAGATCTCGGCGAAGTTATGCAGGTGCGGGCCGGTAACCGCGGCCGTACCCATTGCCGCCGGTTCCAGCAGATTGTGGCCGCCAATGGCCTGCAGGCTGCCACCGACGAATGCCACCTGCGCACAGGCATAGAACGCCATCAGCTCACCCAGGGTATCGATCACGAATACCTGCGCATCGGCACCCGGCCATTGCTGCGCCTTGCGCGTAGCCACGCGCCAGCCCGCCTCGCGCGCCTGGGCTTCCACTTTGGCGAAACGTTCGGGGTGACGCGGTGCCCACAGCAGCAAGGCATCCGGATGCTGCTTCAGCAAACGCGCATGAATCTCGATCACCGCCTGCTCCTCACCCTCGTGGGTGCTGGCAGCAATCCATATTGGCCTCGTGGTTGCCACGTGATGGTGGAATGCCTGCAGCACCGCCGTCGGATCTGGCGGATGAATATCAAATTTCAGATTGCCGAGGGCTTGCACCTGTTCGGGCAATGCGCCGAGCTCGACGAAACGTTCGGCGTCGGCCTGCGACTGTGCGGCGACGCAGGTCACCGTGCGCAGCGCGCGCCCAACCAGTGCCTTGAGCACGCGATAACCCTTCAACGAACGCGCCGACAGGCGCGCATTGAGGATGTACACCGGGATCTCACGATCACGGCATCCGAACAACATGTTCGGCCACAGCTCCGTCTCCAGGATCAGCGCCAGGCTGGGCTGGAAGTGCTCGAGAAACCGGCTGACGCTGCCGGGCACGTCATACGGCAGATACACGTGATCCACCGCATCGCCCCACAGCGCGCGCACGCGCTGCGAACCGGTCGGGGTGATGGTGGTAATGATCCAGCGGATATCCGGACGCTGCGCCCGCAAGGCATTGACCAGCGGCGCTGCCGCATTGACCTCGCCCACCGACACCGCGTGCAACCACACCCGCGGCTGGCTGCCACTGTCCGGGTACGAGGCGTAACGCTCGTCCCAGCGACGGAAATATTCGCGCACGCGAAACCCGCGCCATACCAGGTGATAGACGGTGATGGGCAGCAACAGATAGAGCACGGCGGAATAAACGCCGCGCAGCAGTAGCTCGATCGGATCCTTACGCATCGGCGAAGGATACGGGAGAACGCCGGAATTACGCGAGACGAAGACCCGCCTCGCCTCGCCTCCTCCCTTGCGCACAGCGCAGGGGAGGACTGAGGAGGGGTGCCGTTGCTTTTCGCCTCCTCCCTTGCGCAAAGCGCAGGGGAGGACCGGGGAGGGGTGCCGTTGCTTCTCGCCTTCGCCCACTCCGCACCCTCCCCACCCACTCCAGCAAACTCCATCCACGCCCGCCATCATCCCCGTGGCTTAGAATCGACCCATGTCCGATTCACCCACTACCGCCACCCGGCCTTCGCTGCTGCAGCCACGTCACTGGCCCACCTTTGCCTGGCTAGGCATCGCCTTCATCGCCGCGCGCCTGCCGTGGATACTGCAACGTGCCCTGGGCCGCGGCATCGGCTGGCTGGCCCTGCACCTGGCTCGCAGCCGCCGCCATGCCGCCGAGGTCAACCTCAGGCTGTGTTTCCCGGAGCAGGACGAGGCCTGGCGGCAGCGGCTGCTGCGTGACAGCTTCGACGCACTCGGCGTGGGCATATTTGAATTTGCCCGTGCCTGGTGGGGCAAGATCGACGTGATCCGCCCGCAGGTGCAATGGGAAGGGCTGGAGCATCTCAAGGCACTGCAGGCCGAAGGGCGCGGCGTGCTGCTGGTATCAGGCCATTTCATGACCCTGGAAATGTGCGGCCGCCTACTCTGTGATCACGTGCCGCTGGCCGGCATGTACCGCAAGTACCGCAACCCGGTGATGGAATGGGCGGTGAAGAGCGGCCGGCTGAAATACGCCTGCGCGATGTTCGCCAACGAAGACATCCGCGCCACCGTTCGTCACCTGAAGAAAGGCGGTTTTCTGTGGTACGCGCCGGATCAGGACATGCGCGGCAAGGACTCGGTCTTCGTGCCGTTCTTCGGCATGCAGGCCTCCACCATCACCGCCACCCACCAGTTCGCGCGGATGACCGGCTGTGCCGTGGTCCCCTACTTCCATCGGCGCGAAGGCAGCCGCTACGTGCTGAAGATCGCGCCGCCCCTGCCCGACTTCCCCACCGACGACCCGGTTGCCGACACCGCACAGGTCAACGCCGCCATCGAACAGATGGTGCGCGAAGCCCCGACCCAATACCTGTGGATCCACCGCCGCTTCAAGCGCCAGCCCGAAGGCCGCAGCCACTTCTACGACTGAAGCGGCTGCAGCTTCAGTCGCCTTGCTCGGCCAGCAAGGCGCCGGCATACAGTGCCGCCAGCAATACCGTCAGCCCACCCCAGAAGGCGGAGTAGAACGCCAGGTGGGTATTGAGCGGGAACACCGTCACCGCCAAGGCCAGCGCGGCCGGACGCGCCCGATCACGCGCCTGTGCTCCGGAATAGATCCAGGCACGCAGCGCCATTGCCGCACCGGCGATCCACAGCAACAATCCAAGCACACCGGTCTCGGCAAGGATCTCCAGCAGGATCTGGTGGGCATGCAGGGCCGGGCCTTCGCCCCATACCGGTTTCTGCTCAGGGTATGGGTTGCAGCCCGGATAGGCATCGCGGAAACCACGAGCACCGACACCGTTTATCGGGTGCTCGCGCACCATGCACAGCGCCGCCGACCAGATCTGACTGCGACCGGACAGCGCCTCATTGACCCCGCTGGCGCCGCCGCTGAACGCCATCGCGGTACGCGCAAAGCGCTCACGCACCTGAGCCGAGCCGGCCGTCAATGCGCCTATGCCGACAACGCCAGCCAGCATCACCAGCAGCATCCACTTGGCGCCCAACAAGCGCCAACCAGAGATCAGCAGGACCAGCGCATAGGTAATCAGTGAAGCCCGCGAACCAGCAAGCACCAGCACCACGCCGACAGCGGCGGCGCTCAGCAACCAGCCCCACCGTCCAAAACGTGCGCCGACAACGAACAGCAGGAGCGGTGACAGGCTGGCCAGCACCTGGCCGAATTTCAGATTGCACGGCCCGAAGACGCCGGGCAGGCGATCAGCCGCGGCAATCTCCTGCACGGTGCACAGGCCGTGCCCGCTACTCAGCCACTTGAGCTGATCCAGGCCCCAGAACAAGGGACTGGTCCCCAGTGCAGCCTGCAGCAAGGCATCGAGCGTCCACAACCCGGTGACCACCGCCAGGCCGGTAAAGGCGGTGCGGCGCCGCTGGTTGGTACCTACTGCGATGGCCACCAGCCACATGAAAGGCAGGTAGCGCAGCCCTGCGGCAACCTTGCCCCAGACTTTACCCGGGTCCTCGGCGCCTATCGCCGAGCCAAGCTGCGGCAACCAGTACGCACAGAACAGCACGCTGGTGAGTGCCAAGGCTGGTACGCCCAACAGGCTGCGGATGCCGTCGCCTTCTTTCAGCCGCAGCAAAAGCAAGCGCAGCACGGTGAACAAGGCACCCAACACCAGCACCGACTCGGCGATACCCGGCAACGGCAACAGGGCGACGTAAGTGATGACCCAGATCGGCGCCCACCAGCCCGGCTGACGCGGTGCCACTGCATTAGGCCGATCAGTTACCAAGTTCTGCATAGACATCCAGGGTCGCGCGCTGCATGGACTGCAACGTATAGGGAATCCGTCGCGGAAGCGACGGTGGGTTCTGCAGCAGTTGCAGCACGCCTTGCGTCAGCTGCCGCAGGTCACCGTGTTGGACAGCGCCGGACGGCTGCAGCTGGTTGAGCAACTCACCCACGCCGCCATGGTTCCAGCCCACCACCGGACGACCTACCGACAGCGCTTCCAGCACAGTGCGGCCGAATGCCTCCGGCTTGTCCGACAACTGCAGAACCAGATCGCTGGCAGCATAGGCTTCGGCGATGCGGGCGGTGGGTTCACTCAACACGATGTGATCGGCTACACCCAGCGCCAGTGCCAGCTGTTCCAGCTCGCGCACATAGGCTTCACGTCCGGGCTCGCGTACACCGGGCATCCACAACATTGCCGGTTGGCCGTCGCGTTGCAAGGCTGCCAACAGCTGCAAGGCGTGCGCATGGCCCTTGAGGCGGGTGCCGCGCCCGGGCAACAACAACAACGGCGCCTGCGTGCCCAGCTGCGGATGCTGCGCGGCCACGGCAAGGCGCGGTCGACGGTCGCTGCGCTCCACGCGCGGGAACTGGGCCACGTCCACACCGCGCGGTATCACCCGCAGTTTGGCCGGATCGGCATCTCGATAGTGTTCAAGCAGATAGTCACGCACGGTCTGCGATACACAGATGACCCGCTCGCCGCTGGCCATGATGCCGCTGTAACGCCCGGGCGAGTTCAGCCCGTGCATGGTGGTCATCCAGTGCGGACGCTGGCTGGCTGGCATCCCTCGCAACGCATACCAGCCCAGCCAGGCCGGCAAGCGCGAACGGGCGTGCACGATGTCGGCGCCGGTTTCACTGAACAGGCGCCGCAGCGATGCCACGTGACGCAGGGTGAGCAGCGACTTGCGGCCGATGTCCAGGGTCAGGTGCTCGGCACCGCTGTCCAGCAGCGGTTGCACCAGGCGGCCACCCGCAGACACGACAATGGCCCGGTGGCCGGCAGCCACCAGTGCCGCTGCAATTTCCAGCGTGGAACGCTCAACGCCGCCGGAATGCAGCGCCGGCAGCAACTGCACCACCGTCAAACGGCGCATCGGTCAGCGATCAGTCGGCCAGTACGAATACCGAACCGCAATACGGGCAGGCAGCCTCGCCATTGGGTTCGTTCTCGATCGGCAGGTAAACCCGCGGGTGCGAGTTCCACAGCGCCATTTCCGGCGTCGGGCAGCTCAGCGGCAGGTCAGCGCGGTGCACGGTATAACGCTTCTCGGCGTTGGCGGGCGCGGTGGCGGTATGGCTCATGGCGTCATTCACAAAAAAACGGGGCCGCGCAATTCTAGCAGCGCCGGGCCGATGCGGCCGCCTGGAAGCAGCGTGGATGCCAAAAAACCGGCCAGCTCCCCCGCCACAAGCGGGGCAGTGTCGCCCTGCCCCGCCCCTGCTTCACTCTGGGCCGAGCGGGCAGTAGTCCTGCCGGCCAGAACCGCCGCGGAGGCCGCGGCCAACGCCCGGCGCCAGCGATGGCAGTCAGCAACGGGGCGGCCGCCGACCGCCCCTTGCCTGCTTGCCGGACGCCGTCGTTACTTGAAGTCCCCGGCGACAAATACGCTCAGCCGCTCCGGCTTGAGGTGTTTGCGGATGGCGGCGTTGACCTGTTCCACCGTCAATGCCTGATAGGCGGCATCGCGCTGCGCTTCAAACGTCATGTCACGGCCGTAGTACAGATGGCTGCTCAACAGCCCGGCGATGGCGCCATCGGCCGCCCGTGACTGCTCACGTGCCACCTTCTTCTCGGCTACCGCGCTGCGCAGCTCCTCCACGGTGATGCCGTCGGCGACCAAGCGGGCCAGCTCCTCACGCAGCGCGGCTTCCAGCTTGCCCATGTTCTCCGGCGCGGCGATGGCCTGGATGCTCAGGCTGCCGTTGTCATCACGGCCCACGCGACTTTCGTCGGCACTCAGCCCGGCACCGACGTTGTAACTCAGGCCATCCTTCTGGCGGATGCGATCGCCCAGCCGCGCCTTGAGCGGGTCACCACCGAGGATGGCGACGGCGATGTTCAGCGCCGGGAAGTCCGCATCGGCCAGGTTGATCGAGATGTTCTGCCGCGCCAGCAGTACCGCATTGGGCTTGTCAGGAGTGACGAAGCGTTCATGCGTGGCCGCGACATCCCGGTAATGGGTGCTGATCGGCGCATAGGGCTTGGGCGACTTCCAGTCCGCGAACAAGGCCTGCAACTCGGCTTTCAATGCCACTGGATCGAAATCGCCGACCACCGCGATCTCACCTTCCGCAGTGCCGTAGAAATCCCGGTGATAAGCACGCACGTCCTCCAGCTTGAGCGCCTTCAATCGGGCCAGTGACTCGTCGATCGATTGCACGTGCAGCGGGTGCCCAACCGGCCACGGATCGAAATACTGGCTCAAGGCCAGCGATGCCTGGGTTCCCGGCTCCTTGCGCTGGAACTCCAGCCCGGTGATCGCCTGCAGCCGCAGCTGTTCGAACTCGGCCGGCGGGAAGGCCGGGTGCCGCAATACATCGGCCGCCAGCCGCAGCGCCTCGACCAGGCTTTCGCGCTTGCCGTTCAGGCCGATGCTGGCACTTTGCATACCGCCACTCACCTGCGCCTGGGTGTTGAGTGCATCAAAGCGGGCCGCGATCTGGCCGCGATCCAGGCGCGTGCTGCCCGCCATCAACATCGGTCCGACCCAGCTACCGGCCTCGCCGTGCCCGGTAATGAGCTGCTCGTCGGCGAAGCGGAAGGTGGCGGTCAACACCACCGTCTGCCCACGATTGCGCTTGGGCAGCAATGAAACCCGCAGGCCATCGCCGATGACAAAACTCTCTGTACGCGCGGCGATGTTCTCGACACTGGGGTCGAAGGCCTCACCGGCGCTGACGGCGGCACGGCCCTTGTAGCCCTCCACCAGGCTTGCTACTGCCGGTGCCGCGGGAATCACCGCACGATCCGGCGCAGCGGTAGGTACAAAGCGGCCGAGCGTTCGGTTCTGCGGCTTCAGATACGCCGCTGCAACACGATTCACGTCGGCAGCAGTCACCCCTTCGATGGCATCGCGCTGCACGAACAGCAAGCGCCAATCGCCGGCGGCCTGGTATTCGGACAAGGCCATCGCCATCGCGTTGACGTCGCTGGCGCGCTTGTCGATGGCATTGCCGATACGCTGCTTGGCGGCAGTCACTTCCGCGTCGGTGACCGGCGCCGAGCCGATGGCCTCCGCCTGTTTCAGCAACTCGGCCTCCACCTTGTCCGGGTCGCCGTCCTTGGGCAGCACCGACACCAGGGTGAACAAACCCGGATCATGCAGGGTTTCGCTGCTGGCGCCGGCAAAGGCCGCCAACTTGGTTTCCATCATCGCCTTGTAAAGACGGCCATTGGGGTTGTCCCCCAATACATTGCCCAGCACCGCCAGTGGCGCGCTGTCGGCCTGGGCCAGCGCCGGCACGTGATAGCTGGCGGCAATCAGCGACAGATCGCTGCTGCGCCGCACGCTGACTTCGCGCTCACCGTCCTGCACCGGTTCAACGGTGTGGAACGTGGGCTTGGTCCGCGCGGGCTTCTTCAGCGGTGCGAAATGCGCGGCAATCCGCGCCAGCACCTGCTCGTTGTCGATGCGGCCAGCGACGATCAACAAGGCATTGTCCGGTTGGTACCAGGTGCGGTAGAACGCCTGCAGGTTCTCGATCGGTACGTTTTCCACGTCCGAGCGCGCGCCAATCGGCATGTTGGCGTAGTTGTGCCAATCAAAAGCCACCGAGCGCATGCGCTTCATCAGCACGCCGATCGGGCTGTTGTCGCCTGCTTCCATTTCATTGCGGACAACCGTCATCTCGCTGTCCAGGTCGGACTTGGCCACCTTGGCATTGAGCATGCGGTCGGCCTCCATCCCCAGCACCCAGTCCAGGGTGTCGGCATTGGCCGGGAACGAAGCGAAGTAATTGGTGCGATCCAATGAGGTCGTCGCGTTCTTGCTGATCCCGCGCCTCTGCATTTCCGCCGGGATATCCGGGTGCCTGGGCGTGCCCTTGAACATCAGGTGCTCAAGCAGATGCGCCATGCCGGTCTCGCCGTAGTTTTCATGCAGCGAGCCAACGCCGTAGACCAGATTGACGGTAACGGTTGGCTTGCTGGCATCGGCAAACAACAGCACGCGCAGGCCATTCTGCAAACGGTACTCACACACACCCTCGACGCAGGGGCCGGCCTGCACACTGGCGGGCACCGTCGCCACGACCGGCTTTGCCTGCGCCACTGGCATCAATACCAAGCAAAGCGCCATAGCCAAGCCAGTACACGGAAGCTTCATCATCGGAATCCAGTCCTCATCAATACTCGATCAACGCACAAACCCATACGCGTGGTGCTCCCGACGTTGCGTCGAATGCGGCCAGGCCCCAGCGCCAATCATCGCAAAACCCGACGATACTGTGACGCCATACCAGAGAACCCGGCATCTGCATGCATCCAATCGGGACGACTCCGCAATCAGTGCAACCACCAGCCATCAGCGCCCGCCCAACCAGCCCCCGAACGAATACATGGGCTGCAGCAAACGATCACTCAACGGTTCCCGCTCGCCGGTAACCTGCGCATGCAGCATCATGCCCGGCTTGAGGGGCTCCAAGCGGCCATGGGCCACGATCGCCTGGTTGGCCAACTCGACGGTCACGCGATAGAAGGCCTCCTTCATTGCGGGCAGCTCCACCGCGGAACTGGCCTCCTCACTGTCAACCGCCGTCCGGCTGATGTGCGCGATGGTGCCCTGCTGCGTACCGAACTTCTGGTGCGGAAATGCCTGATAGCGCAACACTACCCGATCACCAGGTGCCATTGCCCCGATCGCACGCCCCGGCACCATCAACTCGGCCTCGAGCCGACCATCGCCGGGCAGCAGGCTGAGCAGCGGCTGGCCTGGCTGCACCGATTGCCCCGGCTTGACCAACCGTGCAACCACGACACCATCTACCGGTGCTTTCACCAGCAACGCAGCACTGGCTTCGTTCTCAACCTGATCCAGGCGCAACTGCGCCAGATGTTCCGCGTAGGTGGCGTCATTGGCCTTCTGCCGCCCAGGCAACTCCTGCATGGCTTGCCTCAGCTGCGCGATCAGGCGCTGCGTGGTGGCTTGCTGCCGGCGTAGCGCCTGCAGCTGCACTGTGTACTCCAGCAGCAGCGCCTCCTGCTGCTCGGCGACGGCAAGGCCCGCGGGGGATGCCGCTTCGAATTCCCGGCGTCGGGTCAACACATCGCCGGCGAGCCGTATCTGTTCCCGCCGCGTAGCCACCTCAAGTGCGATCTGTTGCGCCTCTGCACGGGCTGCCTGCATCTGCTCATGCAGGCCTGTTGCCTGCGCCGCCAACTGCTCCTTGAACGCATCGCGTGCCAGCACGAAACTTTGCTCTTTCTGCTGCAGGCCATGCTCAAGCGCCAGGTTGGCGTCACCCAGTTCCGGCATCGCGCGTGGTGCAGCAACCAACGCCAACGTATCGCCTTCGACCACACGTTTGCCGTCGTCAGCATCCAGCCAGCGCACAACCCCTCCCGTCGGCGCCAACACCGTAGCCATTCCCTGTACAGGCACCAGCCGACCAACCACCACTGCGTCCTCATTGCCGCCGCGGATGGCAAACGTCATCGCCGCGACAGCCAACAGCACGAATGTACCTGCTGAATACAGGCACAGTTTTGCGGGCCGCTTGAATTCCATCCATGACCACCAGCGATGATCGACAGCCTGCAGTTTTTCATTCGATTCGGTTTGCGCCACGCCTGCACCAACGGCTCAACACTTAGGAAATAAGCCAATCAATCTGTCAGCGTTATACCAACGACTAACCGCCATCAATCAGCACCAGCGCAGCAGCCTAACGACATCGCGCCACGCCAGCGGACGATGCAATTTACATTGGCAAAAGTCGTCAATATCGATGACGAGTTTCGTTCCGATAATCCACGGACGTAATGAACATTGACAATAAGTCTTTGCCGACTGCGCAAGCTCGCAATGGCTTAGGCTTTTGGTCGGCTCTCATGGTCAACGCTCGAGGAGAAATTTATGCATGACCATCTGGGAATCCGCATCCGCAAAGCGCGGAGAAAGATGAAGATGACGCAGGCGGAGTTGGCTGGCCAACTGAAAGTAAGCCGTAGCGCGGTGGGAAACTGGGAAAGCCCGACGGGCATATCGCCCAGCACGATGCGTTTGATCACCATTGCCCTGGTGACGGATGTTTCGTTTGAATGGCTGGCGACGGGGCGAGGGGAACTGGATGCAGTCGCTGCTGCACTACCCGGCGAGAACGCGGAGCTGGTGGACGACCCATCGGAGCGGAGGTTGCTGCTGGCCTATCGGTCCTGCCGCGCCGCAACCCGCAAACTGGTATTGCAGATAGTGGAGGCGCAGAAGATTCCACAGTTCTGATGTTCGGCGGCGACCGGGAATTCAATCGGCGCCGCCTGTCCGACACACATGCCATTGCTTGTGGGAGCTGTGTAAACCGCGAAGCAGGCATTCCCAAGGTACCAGGCAATTCTTCCATCCGACGGGGCGCCTGCTTCGCGGCTCACGCCGCTCCTACAAAAGATCGGCAGCTCTCGCATCAGCGGCAAAAGAAAAGCCGGCGCAAGGCCGGCTCTGCTTTGACGCATGCGGGTTGGCAATCAACCCACGCGGTCGGCCTCCATCTGCTTGCGGATCTGCGCATCGACCGCAGCAATCGCGGTCATGTTCAGCACGCGGCGCGAGCTGGCACTGCTGGTGAGGATGTGCACCGGCTTGGTCATGCCCATCAGGATCGGGCCGATCGCCACGCCATTGGTGAACACGCGCACCAGGTTGTAGGCGATGTTGGCCGCTTCCAGGTTCGGCAGCACGAACAGGTTGGCACGGCCCTTGAGCGTGCTGTTGGGCAGCAGTTTCTCGCGCAGTGCTTCATCCCATGCGGTGTCGCCCTGCATTTCGCCATCCACGTTCAAGCGCGGGTTGCGCTTGAGCAGCGCCGCACGTACCTGACGCATCTTCAGCGCGTCCTTGGAATCGTGGCTACCGAAGTTGGAATGCGACAGCAGCGCAATCTTCGGCTCGATACCGAACAGCTTCATGCGATATGCCGCCTGCAGGGTCGATTCGACGATCTGCTCGACGCTCGGGTCTTCCTGCACATGCGTGTCGACGAAGAAGAACACGCCCTGGTTGTTGATCACGCCGGTCATCGCCGAGGTCGAGCTGACCTTGGCTTCCAGCGGAATCACGCTGCGCACATAGCCCAGCTTCTTGTGGAAGCGGCCGACCAGGCCAGACAACATCGCATCGGCCTCACCGCGGGCAACCATCACCGCCGCGATAAGGGTCGGACGCGAACGCATCAGGTTCTTGGCGGCAGCCACGGTGACGCCCTTGCGGCCGGTCATCTCGTGGTAATACTGCCAATACTCGTTGAAGCGCGGGTCGTCATTGATGTTGGTGATTTCGAAGTCGACACCGGCACGCATGCGCAGCGCCAGCCGCTCGATGCGGGCCTCGATCACGTCCGGACGGCCGATCAGGATCGGGAAGGCAACACCTTCGTCGATCACGTTCTGCACCGCCTGCAGCACCACTTCTTCTTCACCCTCGGCGTAGACCACACGCTGCTTGTCCGAGCGCGCACGGTCATAGACCGGCTTCATGAACAGGCTGGTGCGGTAGACGAACTGGGCCAGCTTGTCGCGGTAGGCGCCCATGTCGGCGATCGGGCGGGTAGCAACGCCCGAATCCATCGCGGCCTGGGCCACGGCGGAGGACAGCTCCACCAGCAGGCGGCGGTCGAACGGACGCGGGATCACGTAGTCGCGGCCGAAGCTGGGCACGTCACCGCCGTAGGCGGCGCCCAGGTCGGAGGCTTCCTTGCGGGCCAGCGCGGCAATCGCGCGCACGCAGGCAACCTTCATTTCTTCGTTGATGGTGGTCGCGCCCACGTCCAGCGCACCGCGGAACAGGTAAGGGAAGCACAGCGCGTTGTTAACCTGGTTCGGGTAATCCGAACGGCCGGTGCCCATGATCACGTCCGAGCGCACCGAATTGGCGTCTTCCGGCAGGATTTCCGGATAGGGGTTGGCCAGGGCGAAGATCACCGGGTCACGCGCCATGCTGGCGACCATGTCCTTGGTGAGGATGCCACCGGCCGACAGGCCCAGGAAGATGTCTGCCCCGTCGACGATCTCGGCCAGCGTGCGCTTGTCGGTATCGCGGGCGTAGCGGGCCTTTTCCGGGTCCAGGTCGGTACGACCGGTGTGGATCACGCCATCGCGGTCATAGGCCAGGATGTTTTCCGGCTTCAAACCCAGCGAAACCAGCATGTTGACGCAGGAGATACCCGCCGCGCCCATGCCGGTGGTGGCCAGCTTGACATCTTCGATCTTCTTGCCGGTGATGCACATGGCATTGAGCACGGCGGCGCCGACGATGATCGCGGTGCCGTGCTGGTCGTCATGGAATACCGGGATGTTCATCCGCTCGCGCAGCTTGCGCTCGACGATGAAGCACTCCGGTGCCTTGATGTCTTCCAGGTTGATGCCGCCGAAGGTCGGCTCCAGCGAGGCGATGATCTCGACCAGCTTGTCGGGGTCGTTCTCGTTGACTTCAATGTCGAACACATCGATGCCGGCGAACTTCTGGAACAGCACACCCTTGCCTTCCATCACCGGCTTGCCGGCCAGCGGGCCGATATTGCCCAGGCCCAGCACCGCGGTGCCATTGGTGATCACGCCGACCAGATTGCCGCGCGCGGTCATCTCGCTGGCCATGGCCGGGTCTTCCATGATCGCTTCGCAGGCATGGGCCACACCCGGCGAATACGCTAGCGACAGGTCACGCTGGGTCAACATGGGCTTGGTAGCCACCACCTTGATCTTGCCGGGCGGCGACATCCGGTGATATTCGAGGGCGGCCTGCTTGAAATCTTCGTTGGACATCGAGTTGTGAGCGCTAATGGGCAAGAAGGACGGGAGATGATAACGCCGTTAAGGCAGTTGGACCTGTCGCTACGCTGTCGCATTCATGCTGCAACCGCACAATTCCAAGCCTTCCACACCGCTGCGTGCACGCAAGTTTCAGCCATGAGCATGACAAGCTCGGGACGCCAAAAAAGTCGCGGGGCCGCCTGCTCGGTGGCAAGCCCCGCGCAAAAACGCACACACAGGTAAACCTCAGGCCTTGACCGAGGGGGACGGAGGCAGCTCCGACGGCTCTGCACCGTCCAGCACCAGACGCAGGCGCTGCCGGTCCAGCCCGCCCTCCCAGCGCGAAACCACCACGGTTGCCACGGCATTGCCGATGAAATTGGTCAATGAGCGGCATTCACTCATGAAACGATCCACGCCCAGAATCAATGCCATGCCGGCCACCGGAACCTCCGGCACTACCGCCAAGGTGGCCGCCAGGGTGATGAAACCCGCGCCGGTGACCCCGGCCGCGCCCTTGGAGCTGAGCATGGCGACCAGCAACAGCGCTATCTGGTGGCCCAGGCTCAGCTCGGTATTGGTCGCTTGAGCGATGAACAGCGCCGCCAGCGTCATATAGATGTTGGTGCCATCCAGGTTGAACGAGTAACCGGTTGGCACGACCAGGCCCACGACGGACTTGCTGCAACCGGCCTTTTCCATTTTCTCCATCAACGACGGCAGCGCCGACTCCGACGAGGAGGTACCCAGCACCAGCAACAGCTCGGCCTTGAGGTAGCGGGCCAGCTTGACTACCGAGAACCCGCAAAGGCGTGCCACCGCCCCAAGGATCACCACCACGAACAGCAGCGAGGTCAGGTAGAACGCGCCCACCAACCAGGCCAGATTGACCAGCGAAGCGATGCCGTACTTGCCGATGGTGAAGGCGATTGCGCCAAACGCACCGAGCGGTGCGGCTCGCATCAGCAGGTGGACCAACTTGAACACCGGCGTGGTCAGCGCATCCAGCAGCGCCAATACCGGCCGCCCTTTCTCGCCGACCGAGGCCAGGGCGATACCAAACAGTACCGCCACGAACAGCACCTGCAGGATGTTGTCGCCCACGAACGGACTGACAAGGGTCTTGGGAATGATGTCCAAAGCGAAGCCAACCAGGCTCAGCTCGTGCGAGCGCTGCACGTATCCATCCACCGCGCTCTGGTCCAGATCAGCCGGATTGATGTTCATGCCGGCGCCGGGCTGGACCACGTGCGCCACCACCATGCCGACCACCAGCGCCAGGGTGGAGAAAAACATGAAGTAGGCCATTGCCTTGGCAAATACCCGGCCGACACTGCGCAGGTGGGTCATGCCGGCAATGCCGGTGACGATGGTCAGGAAGATCACCGGCGCGATGATCATCTTCACCAACTTGATGAAGGCATCACCCAACGGCTTCAGCTGCTCGGCGAACACCGGCTCGAAATGGCCCAGCAGCACGCCCAGCGCGATCGCGACCAGCACCTGCACGTAAAGCTGGCGATACAGCGGCAGCCGCGCATGCGGGCTGGCAACAATGGCGGAAGTGGCATGCACGGCAGGAAACCTCGGATATTCGCTACTGGAGGTTTTTTACGCGCCAAAGCGCGCGTCGCCGATAACGCATTGGTGTTACTGCGGAGCACACCAGCGGTGCCGGATCAGCGTTTTCGGACCAATCACACCAATAACCGGACAAGACCTATGGCCGCTCGCCGCAGCCCTGCCGGACCATCGCAGCCATGCCCTTCTTTCCTACACATCGGCGCCGCATGCGCTGGCTGCTGCCGCTCGCCGCCGCGCTCGCCATCGCTGCGATCAGCCTGGCTGCGCTGCGCCATTTCGAGCGCAGCAGCCTTGCCAGCGATGCTGCACGGGCGGCAACCCAGCTGCACCTGCATGGCGAGGCTCTGCAGGCACTCATCGAACGCCACCGGGTGCTGCCGGCGGTGCTGGCGCTGGACCCGGATGTACGCAATGCACTGGCGCGGACGACGATAAGCCGTGCCGAGCTGGACCGCCTGAATCGCAAGCTCGAACGCGTCAATGGCGTGGCCGCTACCTCGACCCTGACCCTGCTGGACCGCAATGGCGTGGCCCTGGCCGCCAGCAACTGGCGCATGCCCCGCAGCAACAATGTCGGCAATGACTACCAGTTCCGCCCCTATTTCCGCCAGGCGATGCACGAGGGCAGCGGCACTTTCTATGCCGAGGGCATCACCACCGCCATGCCCGGCTATTTCCTGTCCGAGGCGGTGCGCGACGAGAGCGGCAATCCAGTCGGCGTGGTGGTGGTCAAGGTCATCCTGCGACCACTGGAGCAGACCTGGGCGGATACCACCGACACGGTGTTCGTCAGTGACAGCAATGGCGTGATCTTCCTGTCCAGCCATCGGCCATGGCGCTATTTCGCCCTGCAGGAACTGGATGACGACGTCCGCCAAGAACTGCTGCGCACCCGCCAGTACACCCATCTGCCAAAGCAGCTGCTGCAACATTCGCCAGGCAAGCGGCTGGGGCCGAACCAGCAGTTGGTGAAGCTGCCCGATGCAGGTGAGGTCATCTGGGTCTCGCAGCCGCTGCCGCATCAGCGCTGGAACCTGCACCTGCTGCGCAGCACGGCAAACAGCAGCAATAGCGCGCGCACCTTCGCCGGTGCGGTGATGGCCAGCCTGATTGCCGTGCTTCTGCTCGGCTATGGGCTGTGGCAGCGGCAACGGCTGGCACGCCTGCGCGAGCGCAGCCGACGCGAGCTCGAACAACTGGTCGAGCTCCACGCGTTGGAGCTGCGCACCGCCCAGGACGGCATCGTGCATGCTGCCCATGCAGCCGATTACGGCGAGTGCGCCAGCCTGCAGCACCTGCCACAAGGTGTCTGCGTGGTCGATGCACAGCTCAACCTGGTGGCCTGGAACCGCCGCTACATCGAGCTGTTCCGGTTCCCACCGGGTTTGATCCAGGTTGGCCGTCCGATCGCTGACGTCTTCCACTACAACGCGCGCCGTGGCCTGCTCGGCCCCGGCCCGGTCGAGGAAGCCATCGAGCGCCGACTCAACCACCTGCGCTCCGCCACCCCGCACATGCATGAGCGCGAAAGCGGCGACGGCAACGTCATCGAGATCCGCGGCAACCCTTTGCCGGATGGCGGCTTCGTCACCAGCTATACCGATATCACCGCCTACCGTAACGCTGCCCGCGACCTGCGTTCACTGGCCGACACACTCAGCCTGCGGGTCAGCGAACGCACCCACGACCTGGCCGGTGCCAAACGAGACGCCGAAGAAGCCAACCAGGCCAAGACGCGTTTGGTTGCCGCCGCCGTGCACGACCTGCTGCAGCCGCTGAATGCCGCGCGCATGTTCCTGTCGGCGCTGCGCAGCCGCCTGCCCGATGCCGCAAGTCGCGACATCGCAGACAACGTCGACAATGCATTGACCGCGCAGGATGGCATCCTGACCAGCCTGCTCGACATCTCGCGTCTGGAATCGGGCGCACTTGAGAAGCGGGTCGGCGACTTCGCGCTGGAACCACTACTGGAAGCACTGAGCATCGAATTCGGCATTCTGGCCAATGCACGCGGGCTGCTGGTCAGCCATGTAACCACCACTGCGGTGGTGCGCAGCGACGAGGCCCTGCTACGACGGATCCTGCAGAACCTGCTGTCCAACGCCGTGCGCTATACCCGCAGCGGTCGCATTCTGATCGGTTGTCGCCGCGATGGCGAGCAGCTGCGCATCGAAGTACATGACACCGGCACCGGTATACCGGAAGCACGCCAGCGGGAGATTTTCGAGGAGTTCCGTCGGCTCGACAACGCCGGCAGCGAAGAGCCCGGCGCCGGCCTTGGCCTTGCCATCGTCGATCGCATCGCCCACCTGCTGGATCACCGCATCGGCCTGCGCTCCACGCCCGGGCGCGGCAGCGTGTTCTCGGTCACCCTGCCACGCGGCGACGTCGGCTGCGGCACGCTGCCGGTAAGCCCGCCGGAGGAGCCGCAGATGGATTCCCTGCTGGCAGGATGCCGGGTCTGGTGCATCGACGATGACCCACGCATCAGCCTGGCCACCCGCCTGCTGCTGGAACGCTGGGGCTGCCAGGTCGAGTTCGCCGGTGGCGTCGATGCGGCGCAGGCGGCGACGCGCGCCGACAATATCCCTGATCTATTGCTGTTGGACGTCCGCATGGGCGACATCAGCGGCCCCGCCCTGTTGCCACTGCTGGTGGAGCGCTGGGGCAGCGAGCCAGGCGTGATCCTGTTCACCGCCGAGCAAGACCCCGACCTGCGCGAGCTCGCCCGCAACCGCCACTGGGGCTTCGTCTCCAAACAGGCGCGAACCGCAGCATTGCGTTCGCTGATGACACATCTGTATCAGCGTGGAAGTTGAAGCCGCGCAGCAAGCTAGAGCCGAGCCATGCTCGGCTGGAGCATTACCGATAAACCCTTACCTGTAGAGCCGAGCCATGCTCGGCTGGAGCATTACCGACAAACCGTCACCTGTAGTGCCGAGCCATGCTCGGCTGGAGCATTACCGACAAACCGTCACCTGTAGTGCCGAGCCATGCTCGGCTGAGGCATTACCGATAAGGCCGCTGCCGAGC
>NZ_JBRREC010000036.1:0-42267 GCF_056760015.1 Stenotrophomonas sp. STEN029
TTTGCCCGTCAAACCATCAACATTTTTGGAGGGGGGTCTGCCGCGAAGCCGTTGAGCGGTCAGATCGCACTCATGCTGGTGATTTCATTGCTGCCAGCTTCGCGGCTGACGCCGCTCCTACAATGATGGGAGCGGCTGATGGATCCTTGGTAAAGCCCCTGCCGAGCATGGCTCGGCACTACAGGGCTGTTCAGCCGTTTTCCTGCAGCGCCAGCTGCATGTCGCGCTGGCGTCGCTTGTCGGCACGGGCCGAGATCCACCAACCCAGCACCGCTACCGTCGATACCGCCAGCACCATCAGCGTGGCCAGGGCGTTGATCTTCGGGCTCACGCCCATGCGCACCGAGGCGAAGATCTTCATCGGCAGGGTGGTCGAGCTGGGGCCGGCGACGAAGCTGGCGATCACCACGTCGTCCAGCGACAAGGTGAACGCCAGCAGCCAGCCAGACAGCAGCGCCGGGGCGATGATTGGCAAGGTGATCAGGAAGAACACCTTCAACCGGTTCGCCCCCAGGTCCATCGCCGCTTCCTCCAACGAACGATCCAGCTCCTGCAGGCGCGAAGACACCACCACCGTGACGAAGGAAATGGTGAAGGTCACATGCGCGATCCAGATCGCCACAACCCCCTTGGATGGCAGGCCGAACAGGCCGCCCATCGACACCAGCATCAACAGGATCGACAGGCCGATGATCACTTCCGGCATCACCAGTGGCGCGGTCACCAATGCACCGAACACAGTCTTGCTGGGAAAACGCTTGAAGCGGGTCATCGCCATCGCCGCCATGGTGCCGATCACCATCGATGCACTCGCCGTCCAGAACGCGATCTTGATGCTGATCCAGGCCGCCTGCAGCAGCTGTCGATCACGGAACAACTCGCCGTACCACTGCGTCGAGAAGCCGGCCCACACCGTCGCCAGCCGCGAAGAGTTGAACGAGTACACCATCAACAACAGGATCGGCAGGTACAGGAACGCAAAGCCGAGCAACAGGATGCTCCAACCCAACCAGGAACTACGCCGGGTCATGCTCATGCCAGCTTCCCTTCCAGCTCACGCTGCTGCGAACGGTTGAAGATGATGATGGGGATCAGCAGCAGGATCAGCATCACGATCGCCACCGCCGAGGCCAGCGGCCAGTCGCGGTTGTTGAAGAACTCGCCCCACAGCACGCGGCCGATCATCAAGGTATCCGGGCCACCGAGCATTTCCGGGATCACGAATTCACCCACCGCCGGGATCATCACCAGCATGCAGCCAGCGATGATGCCGCTACGCGACAGCGGCAAGGTAATGCGCAGGAAGGCCTGCCAGGGCTTGGCGCCGAGGTCATAGGCAGCTTCCAGCAGACGGTGGTCGAGCTTTACCAGGTTGGCGTACAGCGGCAGCACCATGAACGGCAGGTAGCAGTAGACGATGCCAACGTAGGCCGCAAACGGGGTGTAGAGCATGCGTATCGGCTCGTCGATCACTCCGATGCTCATCAAGGTCCGATTGATCAGCCCATTGCTGTCGAGGATGCCGATCCAGGCATAGACGCGGATCAGGAACGAGGTCCACGACGGCAGCACCACCAGCATCATCGCGATGTTGCGCGCCGACGGCGACATGCGCGAGATCACGTAGGCCATCGGGTAACCGATCAGCAAGGTCAGAAGCGTGGAGATCACCGCGATCTTGATCGAGCTCAGGTAGGCCACCACGTACTGGCTGTCGGTGAACAGCGCGGTGTAGTTGCCCAGGTTGAGATTGACCGTGAACGCATTGTCCACGTATTCCACGATGGAGGTGTATGGCGGCATCGCCACCGCCATCTTGGCGAAGGAGATCTTCAACACGATCAGGAATGGGATCGCGAAGAACAGCAACAGCCACAGGTACGGCACGCCGATCACACCCGCGCGTGCACCCGGCAGCCAACGCCGCCAACCGCTGGTGAGTGGACTGGTCGCGCTCATGAGGTCAGCACCACGCCGTCGTTGTCGTCCCAGGACACCCAGACTTCGTCGTTCCAGGTGATGCCGTCGCTGTCCCAACGCTTCATGTTGGCAAAGTTGGACAGGATCTTGGCACCACTGGGCAGGCGCACGTGGTAGACCGAGTGACTGCCGAAATAGGCGATGTCCTCGACCACGCCGAAGGCCTTGTTGGTGTCGCCCTCGGGCTCTTCCTTGGCGATATGCACCTTCTCCGGACGCAGCGCAAACGCCACCGGCTGGCCTTCGTAACCAGTGATGCCGTGGCCGACGTAGATCGGCGCCGGGAAGTCGGCGGTACGCACGGTGACGTATTCGGGCAGATCCTCGTCGATCACGCCTTCGAAGGAATTCACCGAGCCGATGAAACTGGCGACGAAGCGGTTGGCCGGTTGCTCGTAGATGTCGTCCGGCTTGCCGATCTGCTGGATCCAGCCCTGGTCCATCACCGCGATGCGGGTGGCCATGGTCATGGCTTCTTCCTGGTCGTGGGTGACCATCACGCAGGTCACGCCGAGCTGCTCGATGATGTTGACCAGCTCCAGCTGCATCTTCGAGCGCAGCTTCTTGTCCAGCGCGCCCATCGGCTCGTCCAGCAACAGCAGCTTGGGGCTCTTGGCCAGCGAACGCGCCAGCGCTACACGCTGCTGCTGGCCGCCGGACAGCTGGTGCGGCTTGCGCTTGCCCAGCTTCTGCAGCTGCACCAGCTCCAGCATCTCGCCGACGCGGCGGGCGATGGCGTCCTTGGCCATGCCGTCCTGCTTGAGGCCGAAGGCGATGTTCTGCTCCACCGTCATGTGCGGGAACAGCGCATAGGACTGGAACATCATGTTGATCGGCCGCTCGTAGGGCGGCAGCGCGGTAATCGGCTGACCGTCGAGCAGGATCGTGCCCTTGGTCGGGGTTTCAAAGCCGGCCAGACAGCGCAGCAGGGTGGACTTGCCGCTGCCCGAACCGCCCAGCAGGGCAAAGATCTCGCCCTTGCGCACGTCCAGGTTGACGTCGTCGACGGCGACGAAACCATCGAATTCCTTGCGCAGATCACGGATGGACAGGTAGCCGGGCTCGCTGCTGAGGGCGATCGGGTCCGGCTTGGCGTCAACGGGCATGTAGGGCTCCGGAAGCAGGCAGATGAACAAACGCGCGTAGTGTAGCCCCCTGATTTTGTGGGCGACACCGCTGGCTGTGGCGGTTGGGGTCCAATTGAAGCTGCACGACCTGTAGGAGCGGCGTGAGCCGCGAAGCTCACAGTGCGTGAAGGCGCCAAGGGCTTACCCCTCCCCAACCCTCCCCTTGGCTGCGCCAAAGGGAGGGAGACAAGCCCCGCAGCCTGCAAACACCCATGTAGTGCCGAGCCATGCTCGGCAGGTCAGCTGTGGGAGCGGCGTCAGCCGCGAAGCTGGCAATGCCTGAAGGCCAAAAGCTTACCCCTCCCCAGCCCTCCCCTTGGCTGCGCCAAAGGGAGGGGGCCAAGCGCCGGCTTCATCATCTCTGCAGGCAACCGTTACTCCGCGAACGCCACAAACAACAACGCCTCCCTGCGAGAGGGAGGCGTTGCAAAGATTCAGACGCTAAACCTGCCTGAAATCAACGGCCGGTCTTGATCTCGGTCCACAGACGGGTGTAAAGCTTGTCCGTCTCCGGGCTGTTGATCGCATAGGTGAACATCTTGGCGGCCACGTCTTCGGCCGGGTAGATGGTCTTGTCGTCGCGGATGGCCGGATCGACCAGCGAGGTCGCCGACTTCACCGGGTTGGCGTAGTGGGTTACGTTGGTGTTCTTGGCCGCTACCTCGGGCTCCAGCAGGTAGTTGATGAAGGCATAGGCGTTGCCCGGATGCTTGGCATCCTTGGGGATGGCCAGCATGTCGAACCACTGCGGCGCGCCTTCCTTCGGGATGGAGTAGGCAACTTCCACGCCGTTCTTGGCCTCTTCGGCGCGGTCACGGGCCTGGATGATGTCGCCCGACCAGCCGACCACCAGGCAGGTGCTGCCATTGGCCAGCGAACCGACGTACTGCGAGGAGTGGAAGTTCTGCACGTACGGACGGATCGACTTGAGCAGGTCCGCCGCCTTCTGCAGCACGGCCGGGTCGGCGCTATGCGGGTCTTCGCCCAGGTAATGCAGGGCCACCGGGATCATGTCGGCCGGGGTGTCCAGCAGGGTCACGCCGCAGTCCTTCATCTTGGCGATGTTTTCCGGCTTGAACACCAGGTCCCAGCTGTTGGCGATGTCGGCGCTGCCACCGAAACGCTCTTTCAGCTTGGCCACGTTGTAGCCGATGCCGGTGCTGCCCATCATGTAGGGCACGCCGTACTGGTTGCCCGGGTCCTGGCCAGCGATACGCTGCATCACCGCCGGGTCGAGGTTGGCCAGGTTCGGGATCTTGCTCTTGTCCAGCGGCAGGAACACGCCGGCCTGGATCTGGCGGCCGAAGAAATTCAGCGTCGGCACCACGATGTCGTAGCCGCTGTCGCCGGTCAGCAACTTGGTCTCGACCATTTCATCGCTGTCGAACACGTCGTAGGTGACCTTGATGCCGGTCGACTTCTCGAAGTTCGGGATGGTGTCTTCGGCGATGTAATCCGAATAGTTATAGACATTGAGGACCTTGGCCTCGCCGCCTTCAGCGGGCTTGCCGCCAGTTTCCTTGCCGCCGCAGGCAGCAAGCAGGGAAATGGCGACACCAACGGTCAGAATGCGCAGATTCATGGGTTCTCCAGTGTGATCCGGGAGCGGTATGGGGGACCGGCCAAGCCGGGAAGTGGGCATATTGTCCCATCTGCGGCGGCTTCGTGTGTAGAAAATGGGTGTAAGGCTTGTGGGAGCGGCGCGAGCCGCGAAGCCACTGCAACAACAGCCAGAGCGGAGCTTACCCCTCCCCAACCCTCCCCTTTGCTACGCAAAAGGGAGGGCGGCAAGCCCCGCGATCAAACATTCAGCAGCAGGAACTCGCGCTCCCAGGAGCTGATCACGCGGAAGAAGGTCTCGTATTCCTTGCGCTTGACCGAGACATAGGCCCGGCAGAAACGGCGCCCCAGCAGCTCCTGCAGGGCCTCGCAGCCCTCGAGCGCATCCAGTGACTCGCCCAGCGAGCGCGGCAGTTCGTAGCCCAGCTCCTTGGCGTTGCCGCTGATCGGGGTGGTCGGCGTCAGCTTTTCGCGGATGCCCAGCAGGCCACAGGCCAGCGTCGCCGCCATCGCCAGGTAGGGATTGGCGTCGGAGCCGGCAAAGCGGCTCTCCACGCGATTGTTCTCCAGGCTGTCCATCGGCACGCGCAGGCCGCAGGTACGGTTGTCGAAGCCCCATTCCACATTGCTCGGCGATACCTCGCCAAATACCAACCGGCGGTAGGAGTTCACGTTCGGGGCGAAGAAACCCATCGCCGCCGGCACGTACTTCTGCAGGCCAGCCAGGTAATTGTCGAAGGTCTCGCTGTATTCGCCTTCGGCGTGGCCGGCAAACACATTGCGGCCATCGGCGATGCGCACCAGGCTCTGGTGGATGTGCATGGCGCTGCCGGGCTCGGTCTCCATCGGCTTGGCCAGAAAGGTCGCATAGATTCCGTGACGCAGCGCTGCCTCGCGCATGGTGCGCTTGAACAGGAACACCTGGTCGGCCAGCGACATCGCGTCGGAATGGGTGAAATTGACCTCCAGCTGCGCGGCACCGGATTCGTGGATCAACGTGTCCACGTCCAGCTTCATCGCATCGCAGTAGTCATACATCAGGTCGAGGATGGGATCGAATTCATTGACCGCATCGATCGAATACGACTGACGGGCAGTCTCCGGGCGACCAGAGCGGCCAGCAGGCGGCAGCAGCGGAAAATCCGGGTCGGTGTTCTTCTGCACCAGGAAGAACTCCACCTCCGGCGCAACCACAGGCTTCAGTCCAAGCTCCTCATACGCAGCCAAGACGCGCCGCAGCACGTTGCGTGGTGCCAGCTCGTGCGGCAGGCCACTCTTGGTGTAGCAGTCGTGGATGATCTGCGCAGTGGGATCGGTCGCCCACGGCACCATGCGCACGGTGTCCGGATCCGGCCGCAGGATCATGTCCGCGTCGGCCGGCGAGGTCAGCTCGTAATAGTCATCCGGGTAATCGCCGGTCACCGTGGTAGCGAAAATGCCCTCGGGCAGACGGGTGCCGTAATCGTGCGAGAACTTGTCGGCCGGGATGATCTTGCCACGCGCGTTGCCGGTGATATCCGGCACCAGGCATTCAACCTCGGTGATGTGCCGCTCCTTCAGCCAGCGCAGCAACAGGCTTTCTTCCTGGACGGCGATGGCGGTTTTACGGCTGCGGGTGCGGGGGCGCGACGTCATGGGGAACCAACTTGTTTGTTTGACCGATAGCGGCGACAGGCCTCGCCGAAGGCTTTGAAAATACCCAGATAGAACGGATTCTCGGTAACCCGCCACTCCGGATGGAACTGCACGCCGAGCAGGAACGATGGCCCGCTGCCACGAAACGCCTCGATCAGCCCGTCCGGCGCGCGGGCCTCGACCTGCAGCCCTTCGCCCAGCCTGGCTACACCCTGCCCGTGCACCGAGTTGACCATCACCTCGTTGCCGCCGGCAATGCCTGCCAGCAAACCACCCGGGCTCAGATTCAGCGCATGCGCCGGCCCATATTGCACTTCCAATGATGACGCCGGGTTTTCACGATGATCCGCCAGCCCGGGCACCTCATGTACTTTCGGGTGCAAGCTGCCACCAAAAGCAACGTTGATCTCCTGGAAGCCACGGCAGATCGCCAGTATCGGCATACCCAATGCCAGCGCCTGCGGAATCAGCCCGAATACATTGGCATCACGCGCCGGATCATGCGGATTGCCTGGCCAACTGTCACCGCCACCGTAGTGGTGCGGCTCGATATTGCTGGTTGCGCCAGTCAACAGCAGGCCATCCAGCGTGTTCAACCAAGCCTCGGCCGGCAGCGGCGGTTGCAGCAATGGCAGCAGCAATGGCGTGGCCTGCGCGCCGTCGACAACCGCGCGCACGTACTTTTCACCAGCGACAAGAAACGGATGGGACCCGATCGGTTTGCTGTCGGTAGGCAAGCCGACCAGCGGCAGGCTGGCCATGGGTAACGCTCATGAGACGTGCCAGCACGCTACCCCTGCCCCACTGATTAGGCAACCAAGTGCCATCCGGCATTCAAGTAATGCAAGGCACACTGCACGGAATCTTCACCGGCCTGTGCACGCCGCACACGCCGGGGTCGTTACACTTCCCGCCCCCGATTCGGCCTGATGTCCGTGGACGCTGCTGCATCCGTATACCCCCCGAGCTGGTATGCCGCCAGCCAACCCGAACTTCCGCTGCGCGCCCCCTTGCATGGGCAGGCACGCGCCGACGTGGCCGTGCTCGGTGCCGGTTATACCGGCCTGACCGCCGCGCTGGCCTTGGCCGAGAAGGGCTACAAGGTCACTGTGCTGGAAGCCGAGCGTGTCGGCTGGGGCGCCTCCGGCCGCAATGGCGGCCAGGCCATCGTTGGTTACGGCTGCGAGCAGGACACGCTGGAAGCCCTGGTCGGCGACGCCGATGCACAGCTACTGTTCGACTTCTCGCGCGACGGCATGCACATGCTCAAGCAACGTATCGCCAGACACGGCATCGACTGCGACTGGCGCGACGGCCACGCCAGCGTGCCGATCCAGCCGCGTCAGGAACGTGCCCTGCGCAATGACATCGAGCGCATGGCGCAGCGTTACGACTACCCGCTGGAATGGTGGGACCGCCCGCGCCTGCAGCAGGAACTGGCCAGCGAGCGCTACCTGGGCGCGGTCTATGATGCCGCCAGCGGCCACCTGCATCCGCTGGCCTATGCGCAGGGCCTGGCCCAGGCCGCCGAAGCCGCCGGTGTCACCATCCATGAGCAATCCGCGGTCACCCGGCTTGAACGTGGCTCGCAACCAGCACTGATCACCCGCCATGGCCGGGTCGATGCGGACTTCGTCGTATTGGCCGGCAATGCCTGGCTGCAGGACATCGCGCCCGAGCTGGAAACCCGGATGATGCCGGTCGGCACCTATATCGGCGCCACCCAGCCGCTGGGCGCCGAGCGCGCCAAGGCACTGATCCGCAATGACATGGCCGTGGCCGACGTGAACTGGGCGCTGGACTACTTCCGGCTCAGCCGCGACCACCGCCTGCTGTTCGGCGGCCAGGCCAATTACTCGGCACTGCCGCCACCGGGCCTGCGTGCCAGCATGACCCGGCGCATGCGGCGGGTATTCCCGCAGTTGGCTGATGTTGAGATGGAATACGTGTGGGGCGGCTATATCGACATCACCCGCAACCGTGCCCCGCATTGGGGCCGGATCACCCCGAATGTGTACTTCGCGCAGGGTTTTTCCGGTCACGGTGTCGCCAGCACCGGCCTGGCCGGCGAAGTGATCGCCGCCGCGATTGCCGGCCAGGCGCAGCGGCTGGACGTGTTCGAGCGTATTCCGCACAGCGTATTCCCTGGCGGCAAGGCCTTGCGCATGCCGATGCTGGTGGCGGCGATGTCCTGGTACAAGCTGCGCGATCTGTTGTGGTGAGGCGGGGATTGGGGATTGGGGATGAAGAGCGCGGATCACTGTGAGTGCAGGGGCGGCGCTTGCCAATCCCCAATCCCCAATCCCGAATCCCGGCCACACATACAGCCTCAAGCTCCTGCGCCCGCGGCCGCTATACCTTCCGATGCTCCCTACTCTCACCACTACCGCCAGCACGCCACAGGCCGCCTTTGACAGTCCGTCGATCGCGCCCCTGCCCCAGCGCATCCTGCTGGTGGAGAACTCGCGCACCTTCACCACGATGCTGCGCGAGGCCATCGAACAGCGGCTGGAACTGCCCGTCAGCGTCGCCTCCAGCCTGGCCGAGGCCGGTGAGCTGCTGGATCGCGAGGATGGCTGGTTCCTGGTCCTGACCGGGCTGATACTGGCCGACGGCGACCGCGACCAGGTGGTGCAGTACTTCGTCAATCGCGGGCTGCCTACCATCGTGGTCAGCAGTGTCTACGACGAGGATCTGCGCAAGCGCGTGCTGCAACAGCAGATCATCGACTACGTGTTGAAGAACACGCCCGGCAGCATCGACTACCTGGTCTGGCTGGTGCAGCGCATGGAGCGCAACCGGCGCATCGCCGCCCTGGTCGTGGATGACTCACCGTCGGCCCGCGCCTACGCCTCCGCCCTGCTGAGCATGTACGGCTACCACGTCATCGAGGCCGATGACGGTGCCTCCGCGCTGCGTGCCATCGAGGCCGATCCGGCGATCCGACTGGTCATCGTCGATGAGGAAATGCCGGGCATGCAGGGCGTGGAATTGACCCGGCGGCTGCGTGCATTGCGTGCACGCGACAAGGTGGCGGTGATCGGCATCTCCGGCAATTCGGACCCGTCACTGATCCCGCGCTTCCTCAAGAACGGTGCCAACGACTTCCTGCGCAAACCGTTCTCGCGCGAGGAGTTCTTCTGCCGCGTCTCGCAGAACGTGGACCAGCTGGAACTGATCGGCACGCTGCAGGATCTTGCCACGCGCGACTTCCTGACCGGCCTGCCAAACCGCCGCAGCTTCCTTGAGCAGAGCCAGCGCCAGCTCGGTGCCGTCGACAACGGCGGCATGGTCGCCGTGGCCATGGTCGATATCGATCACTTCAAGCACATCAATGACAGCCTCGGCCACGAAGCCGGCGACCAGGCCATCCGCGCCGTCGCCTCGGTCCTGCAGGCAAACACCCGCAGCCAGGACATCAGCTCGCGCTTTGGTGGCGAGGAATTCTGCCTGATGGTCTCCGGCCTGGATGCAGCCGCCAGTGCTGCGCACTTCGAGAAAGTGCGGCAATCGGTAGCGGCCCTGCGGCTGCCTTTCGGTGACAGCGTCCTGAGCATGACGGTGAGCATCGGCGTCTGCCGCATGCCCTTGCGCAGCGGCAACCTGCATTCTCTGATCACCGAAGCCGACCGCCAGCTGTACTTGGCCAAGGCCGCTGGTCGCAACCGCGTCTGCAGCGCTGATACGCACTGAAGCAAACCCGCCTGTGATCTGAACGGGATCAACGCCTGAACACCGGCATTGATCCAGATCAACGCGCCTGCCAAACCCACTCCCTACAGTGCGGCTCAAAGCACAAGGGGAGAAGCAGCGGTGGCACTACTGGTTTGGCAGGACGATCTCAATACAGGTGTCGAGGTCATCGACCATCAGCACATGCGCATCGTGGAGATGCTCAACCACCTCCACGTCGCCCAGAAAAGCCTGGAACGGGTCGCCGTGGCTGAAGTCATCGACGAACTGGTGGATTACACCATGTCGCACTTCGCCTTCGAAGAAGAGCTGATGGAAGAAGCCGGTTACCCCTTCTGCGCCGCGCACAAGCGTGTGCATGAAGTCTTCGGCAAGCGCGTCTCCGAGTACCGCATGCGCTTCCAGTCCGGCGAAGACGTTACCGACGAGCTGCGCAACATGTTGTCGCGCTGGTTGTTCAACCACATCCGCGGCGACGACAAGGCCTATGCCGAGCACGTCAAGCGCCACCTCAACCAGTTCGCCAGGGAACATCAGGAAGGCAGCTGGCTGGGACGCACGCTGAAGCGCCTGTTCCGCTGAACCGCTTTGCAGGAACGGCGAGGCTGCAGACATCCCCCCAGATATCCCCTCCCCGCCGTTCCTGCGTTTTTACCGCTGCAGGTACGCCGCAAGGCGCACACATCACCGGTCTTGTGTGGGACCGGCAGTAGTCGCGACTTACGGCGTTCCTGCGGCACCCTTGCGTTGCCAACGGCTGATCGCCAGCAAAGCCAATGCCGTTGCCAAGGCCGTGATGCACAGGTAGCCGCCAACCGCGGCGATGCCGAATTTCCCCGCCAGCCAGGTTGCTGCATACGGCGCGGGTGCTGCGCCAAGGATGCCGGCCAGATTGAACGACAGCGATGCCCCGGTATAGCGCACCTGCACCGGATACAGGCTGGCCAGCATGGTGCCGCAGGGCCCGTAGGTCAGGCCCATCAGGAACAGGCCCAGCGACAGGAACAGCAACACCTGCAACGGATGCCCGGCCTGGAACAAGGGCTGGAACAGCAGGCCGAACACGAAGATGCCCAGGGTCGCCCACAACATCGCCTTGACCGTGCCATGACGATCGCCGTAAAGCGCCGCCACCGGAATGCCGGCAGCGAAGAACAGGATGCCGACCATCTGCAGCATCAGGAAGTCCTCGCGCGCATAGCGCAGCACCGACGTGCCATGGCCCAGCGTGAACACCGTCATCAGGTAGAACAGCACGAAGGTGGCGAACGCCGCCAAGGTGCCGACGACCACCGCAAAACCATGCCTGACCAGCACCTCACGCATTGGCAGGCGCACGCGCTGGCCCTGGTCCAGCGCCTTCTGGAAATCCGGCGTCTCGCGGATGTTCAAACGCACCCACAGCCCGACGATCACCAACAGCGCACTGGCGACAAACGGCACGCGCCAGCCCCAGGACAGGAAACTGGCATCGTCCAGAATCCGCCCCAGCAGCAGGAAGGTGCCGGCCGACAGCAGGAAGCCCAGCGGCGCACCAAGCTGCGGGAACATCCCGTACCAGGCCCGCTTTCCCGGCGGCGCGTTCTCGGTCGCCAGCAACACCGCCCCGCCCCACTCACCGCCCAGCCCGAGGCCCTGCCCGAAGCGGCACAAGGCCAGCAGCAACGGCGCGATCACACCGATGTCGTGGTACGTCGGCAGCAGGCCGATCGCCACCGTCGACAAGCCCATCGTCAGCAGTGCCGCGACCAGCGTGGCCTTGCGCCCTATCCGGTCGCCGTAGTGCCCGAACACCGCCGAACCCACCGGCCGCGCGATGAAGGCCACCGCGAAGGTCGCCAACGACTGCAGCAGCGCGGCCTCATTGCTGCTGTCGGGGAAGAACAGTTTGGGAAACACCAGCACCGCTGCGGTGGCGTAGATGTAGAAATCAAAGAACTCGATGGTGGTGCCGATCAGGCTGGCCGCCAGTACGCGGCGCGGGGAGTTCAGGGGAACGGAGCTGGCGGCGGTCGACATGGTCATGACAGGTGGGCAATGGCCGCAGTCTGCCACGCAGCGCCGCGCCGGCCATTATTTGGTTGCAGCCGACACGGTCGCTTGACGGCCAGACCGGATCGTCGCCGTTTACCCGGAACCATTGCCATCACTGGCGGTCACAGCATCGGCCCCCGCATGGACGCATCGCCGATGTCGACAACTTCCAGACGTATCCGGCACCCCCTGCCCCACCTGAGCGCGGTGATCGTGGTGATTGCCGTCCACGGCAGCATCGCTTTCTGGCTGCTGCAAGCAGAGCCGCTGGCCCGGCCAGATGATGAAGTGCGCATCAGCCTGCGCTGGTTGGCACGCCCTCCGCTCCCGCCCGTCGCAGCCCAGCCTGCCGCGTCCGTGGCGTCGAACAGCACGCCGGCGACCAGCTCGCGCTCCCGGCGTTCGCCCAGCCAGCAACAGCAGGCATTAGCGCCGCAATCCGCTGCGCCGGCCCAACAGCCCTTGAACCTGGCTATCTCCGATGCTGCCGTTGGCGGCACCGCGGTGACCGCCGATACCTTCGCCCCGCAGGCATTCCGGCGCCTCAACGAAGACCCAGCCTTCCAGCACAGGCCGCGCTACTTCCGCCTGAAGCCGCAGATGAGCCCACGGCAGATGATCCAGGGCGTGGCCAGCTATCTCGGTTTCTGGCCGCCAGGCTACGAAATAGACCCCTGCAGCCTCAGCCGGAGTGACGTGAACTACTTCCAGAACGCGGTGAACGAGCGCGACCGCGACGCCCTGCGCAGCGCGCTGCTGCAGGAAAGCGCCCACTGCCGCCACTGAGATCACCACTTTTGCTCACGCACGATCACAGCCGGTATTGCCCAGGATTTACGGATCTGTAACCCATCCGAGCCAAACGCTGTTTAGGCTCGGAAGGTTCGTTGTGCACTCCCCCACCGCTTGGAGAACCTCATGACTGAATCCAGCCCACGCTTCGAGCACGAAGCCGACGCCACCGCCCGCTACTGGCACAACACGCCACTCAACACGTTGCCGCCGCCGGACATGGTCGGCAACTACCAGCGCTTCAAACCATTGCCCACCGAGGGCATCCAGACGCGCAAGGCCTGGATCGTCGGCGGAGGAATCGCCGGCATGGCGGCGGCCTTCTACCTGATCCGCGACGGCCATATGCCGGGCGAGAACATCACCATCATCGAAGGCGCCGGCATCGAGGGCGGCTCACTGGATGGCGCCGGCAACCCCGAGGACGGCTACATCGTGCGCGGCGGCCGCGAGATGAACTGGAACTACGACAATCTCTGGGACATGTTCCAGGACGTACCGGCACTGGAGCTGCCGGAAGGCTTCAGCGTGCTCGACGAATACCGGCTGGCCAACGACGCCGACCCGAACTGGTCCAAGTCAAGATTGATGCACAAGCAGGGACAGGTGCTGCCCGACTTCACGCGCTTCGGACTGAACCGCAAGCAGCAATGGGAAGTGGTCAGCCTGCTGCTCAAGCGCAAGGACCAGCTCGATGACCTGACCATCGAAGATCATTTCAGCGAAGGCTTCCTTGCCAGCAATTTCTGGTTCCTGTTCCGCTCGATGTTTGCTTTCGAGAACTGGCACAGCCTGCTGGAAATGAAGCTCTACATGCATCGTTTCCTTGATGCCATCGACGGCTTTGGCGACATGTCCACGCTGGTGTTTCCCAAGTTCAACCAATACGACACCTTCGTCACCCCGCTGATCAAGCTACTGCGCGAGAAAGGTGTGCAGGTAAAGCTCGGCACCCAGGTGCTGGACATGGACTTCGATGTACAGGGCGAACAGCGCACCGTCACCGCCCTGCATACGCGTGACAGCAACGGCGAAGGTCGACTCACCGTCGATGCACGTGATCTGGTGATCGCCTTGACGGGCTCGATGACCGAGGACACCGCCTACGGCGATCTGGACACCGTGCCGGTACTGAAGAAGCGCCACGGCGGCCCGGCCGAAGGCAGCAGCTGGGGCCTGTGGCGAAACCTTGCCAAACACTCGTCAGTATTCGGCAAGCCCGACAAATTCTGTGGTGACATCGACCGCTCCATGTGGGAGTCGGCCACCCTCACCTGCAAGCCATCGCCGCTGGTCGACAAGCTGCGCGAGCTCTCGGTCAACGACCCGACATCAGGCCGCACCGCCACCGGTGGCATCATCACCTTCACCGATTCGAACTGGGTATTGAGCGTCACCATCAACCGTCAACCGCATTTTCCCGGCCAACCCAAGGACACGGTGGTGATGTGGGTGTACGCACTGCTGATGGACCAGCCCGGCAACTTCGTCAAGAAAACCATGCCCGAGTGCAATGGGCGCGAGATCGTGGCCGAGCTCTGTCACCACCTTGGCATTGCCGATCAGCTCGACGCCATCATCCCGCACACCAAGGTACGACTGGCGCTGATGCCGTACATCACCGCCCAGTTCATGCCGCGCGCGGCGGGTGATCGCCCGCAGGTGGTCCCGGCCGGCAACACCAACCTGGCGCTGGTTGGCCAGTTCGTGGAGACCGCAAACGACGTGGTGTTCACCATGGAAAGCTCGGTACGCACCGCGCGCATCGCGGTCTACAGCCTGCTCGACCTGCCCAAGCAGGTACCCGACCTCAGCCCCACGCAGTACGACATCCGCAACCTGCTCAAGGGCGCGCGTGCATTGAACAACGGCGAACCCTTCATCGGCGAACGCTTGCTGCACAAATTCCTTGGCGACACCTACTTCGCCCACATCCTGCCACCGCTGCCCAGCAACGAGGGCGAATCCACCCGCCGCGAACGCCTGGAAGCCGAGCTGGCCGGACTCAAGGACAAGGGCGGCGCGGTACTGCAGGGCTTCGCGCAGTGGCTGGATCGTTTTGCGGGCCAACTGCGCAAACGCGGCGATGACTGAGGCCTGATGGAGCGTCTCAACACGCCTGACTACAAACCAGGGTGAGTCCTTGTGGGAGCGGCGTAAGCCGCGAAGCATGCATCACATCAGAGATAGGCACCTCTGCGATCAGATGCTGCATCGGCTTCGCGACTGACGTCGCTCCCACAAACCTGCACGCGGCCAGCCCTTGGGCGAGGCCCCTTGCCGAGCATGGCTCGGCACTACCGCTGCCTGTTGTTGCGCACTGACCCAGGCATCCTCTGCCAAGGGAATGAACGTTCTGAAAACACTTTCTTGCGTTCCCGTGCACATCGATTAACCGCATCCGATTGCCGTGCGTTGAATCCGCGACGATTCACGGATTGATACAGGTTGGCGAGGTTAGGGTTGATCCCGCGCCAGAAGCGCGATGAACCCCGAAGGAGCAGACCAATGAACAATCGACCGCTACGTACCGCTTTGATTGCAGCCGCACTGACATTGGCCGGCAGTGGCATCGCTCAGGCCCAGGACGCACTGACTGCGCCACAGGTGCGCGCGCACCTGGAGTCGCAGGGCTATACCGACATCAAGGACATCAAGTTCGAGGACGGCATGTGGGAAGCGGACGCGAGCAGTGCCGATGGCAAGAAGGTCGACGTGAAGCTTGATCCACGCAACGGCACTGTTTACCCGGACAAGGCCGTGTCGCAGTTGGGCGAAGCGGATATCCGCGCGCAGCTTTCCAGCGCAGGCTATACCGGCGTGAGCGATGTGAAGCTGGATGACGGCATGTGGAAGGCAAAGGGCAGGACCGCCACCGGCGAGAAAGTCGAGGTACGTCTGGATCCGGCAACTGGCGCAGTGGTCGCACAGGAGAAGGAGTAACAAACGGCCTCCCCTTGGCTGCGCCAGCGGGAGCGAGCAGAGCTGCATGCACCGCCCCTCCCCTTTGGCGTAGCCAAGGAGGAGGTTGGGAGGGGGTAGCTCTGCTGTTGCTTGCAAGGCTTCAAACGCAACAACCGAAGCTCAACAGCCAACCTCTCCCCAGCCCTCCCCTTGGCGTACGCCAAAAGGAGGGAGCAAGGCTGCACGTACCGCCCCTCCCCTTTGGCGCAGCCAAGGGGGAGGTTGGGAGGAGGTAGCGTTTGCTGTTGCTTGCAAGACTTCAAACGCAACAACCGAAGCTCAACAGCCAACCCCTCCCCAACCCTCCCCTTGGCTTACGCCAAAGGGAGGGAGCAAGGCTGCATGCACTGCCCCTCCCCTTTGGCGCAGCCAAGGGGATGCAGCGTCAGCCTTCCAGATTGATCCAGGTCGCCTTCATCTCGGTGTACTTGTCGAAGGCGTGCAAGGACTTGTCGCGGCCATTGCCCGATTGCTTGTACCCACCAAACGGCGCGGTCATGTCGCCGCCATCCCAATAGTTCACCCATACGCTGCCCGCTCGCAGGCCACGTGCAACACGATGCGCTCGCGAAATGTCGCGCGTCCACACACCGGCGGCCAGGCCGTACTCGGTGTCATTGGCCAACTGCAAGGCGTGTTGCTCGCCATCGAATGCGATCACCGACAGCACCGGGCCGAATATCTCCTCGCGGGCGATGCTTTGTTGCGGACTGACTTCATCAAACACCGTCGGCTCGATGTAGCACCCGCCGGCAACGACATCCGCACGCTTGCCACCCAGCAATAGCCGCGCGCCTTCCGCGCTGCCTTTCTCCACGTAGCCAAGCACGCGCTGGGTCTGCGTTTCGTCCACCATCGCTCCCATTGCCGCCTTCGGCTCGAACGGATGCGCGGGCTGCATATGCCGGCCATGCTCGATCACCTTGGCGACAAACGCGTCCTTGATCGAACGCTCCACCAGCAGACGCGAACCTGCCGTACACACTTCGCCCTGGTTGTAGAAGATCGCGCTCGCCGCCGCCTCAGCTGCCTTGTCCAGATCATGCGCATCGGCAAACACGATGTTCGGGCTCTTGCCACCGCATTCCATGTAGGCGCGCTTCATGTTCGACAGCCCTGCACATTGCAGCAGCCGCTTGCCCACCGCGGTGGAGCCGGTGAACACCAGCCCATCCACATCCATATGCAGTGCCAGCGGCTCGCCGGCGCCCTTGCCACTGCCGGGAACCACGTTGAACACACCATCCGGAACGCCGGCTTCGCTCACCAACTCGGCGAAGCGCAAGGCGCTCAAGGGAGACTTCTCGGAAGGTTTGAGCACCACCGAATTGCCGGCCGCCAGTGCCGGGGCAATCTTCCATGCCGCCATCAGCAGCGGGAAGTTCCACGGCACGATGGCGCCGATCACGCCCAGCGGCTCGCGGGTGATCAAGCCCAACTCGTTCGCGCCGGTCGGTGCTACTTCGCCGTAGAGCTTGTCCACCGCCTCCGCCGTCCACTGGATGCAGCGGACCACACCACCGATATCGACCCGCCTCGCCTGCGCCACCGGCTTGCCCATATCCAGTGTTTCCAGCAAGGCCAGTTCATCGGCGTGCGCCTCCACCAAGGCTGCCAGCTTCAGCAATACCTGCTTGCGCTTGGCCGGCTTCAACCCGGCCCAACGCCCGGCAGTGAAACTGCGGCGCGCCGCCGCTACGGCATGATCGATGTCGATCTGGCCGCCATCAGCAATCTGCCCCAGCACACGCCCGTCAATCGGGCTGACGCAGTCAAACGTTGCCCCTGATGCGGCATCTACGTACTGGCCATTTATGAACGCGCGGGTGCGCAGTGACAGACTGTCGGCGAGCGTCTGCCACTGCTCACGGATCTGGGGACTGTTCATGTGGTTCTTCCCGGTGACGAAGGCGTTGCTACCGGACGCCATGGTACGCCGGCCACCGTAGGGCGCCGACACGGACCTGTTATTTTCCGCAATTACAAGGGTTGGCCCAGGCCCGTGCTGGCTTCACAATGCCGCTCCACGTTTCTGGCACCGCTCATGGACATCATCGTCAACGAAGAACTCAAGGCCTATATCGATCCGCTCACGCAGGACGAGCACGACGCGCTGGAGCGCAGTCTGCTGGCCGAGGGTTGCCGCGACGCACTGGTGCTGTGGGGCGACGTGCTGATCGACGGCCACAACCGCTATGGCATCTGTTCCAGGCACGGCATTCCGTTCAACACCGTGCAGAACACCCGCTTCAAGTCGATGGACGACGTTCATCTGTGGATGATCGAGCAGCACCTCGGCCGTCGCAGCGTCTCCGACTACCAACGCGGCGTGCTCGCCCTGCGCAAGCGCGACATCCTGGAAGCCCGCCGCCGCAGCGAGCAGGAACAGCTGCGCCGCGAGAGCGAAGGTGAGGCTGCGCCCAGCACCACCGACAACGACAGCCCGCCGTGGGACCCGGCACCCAAGCTGTCCAAGGCCGACCTGGCCCGCGAAGCCAAGCTGAGCCCCAGCCAGGTGACGATGATCGAGAAGATCCACGACCACGCCACCGCCGAGGTGATCGAGGCGATGCGCGTGGGCGCGATCTCACTCAGCGCCGCGGCGACCGTGGCCAGCCTACCCGAGGACGAGCAGCGCGCAGCGGCGCGTGGCGGCAAGGACGAACTGAAGCAGGCCGCCAAGCGCGTGCGCGATGCCAAGCGCAAGCCCAAGGCTGCACGCGAGGATGCCGATGACGACGCACAGCCGCTGAGCATGGCCGAAGCCGATGGCCTGGACGGTAACGTCGACAGCGCCGAAGTGCAGGCCCTGCGCCAGCGCGTGGCTTCGCTCACCGCCGAGAACCAGGCCCTGCGCATGGAGCTGGACGCCCTGCGCGCACGCATGCTGGCCGCCCAGGCAGAAGAGCCCATCGACGCTTGATTGCACTGAGCCGGCCGCCTAGGCTGCGGTCATCCCTGCAAGGAGCATGTGATGGCCTCGGCCTCCCCCGAACTTGAAGTTTTTGTCCGCGACGCCTTGATGCGCGGGCATAGCCGCCAGCAGGTCAGCAGCGCATTGCTGGCCGCCGGCTGGAATGAACAGCAGATCAGCGGCGTCCTCGATGGCTGGGCCGATGTGGATTTCCCGCTGCCGGTGCCGCGCCCACGCGCCTCGCTGTCGGCACGCGAAGCCTTCGCCTATCTGGTGCTGTTCAGCACCTTGTACTTCTTTGCCTGGAACCTGGGCAGCCTGCTGTTCCAGCTGATCCAGTACGCCCTGCCCGACCCGGCCGATCCCGATTGGCAACTCATGCGACTGAGTGGCGGCATTCGCTGGGCGATCTCGGCGCTGGTCATCGCCTTCCCGGTATTCGTGTTCGCCGCCCACCGCGTCAGCCGCGATGTGGACAAGCATCCAATCAAACGGCTGTCGCCGGTGCGCCGCTGGCTGACCTATCTGACCCTGTTCGTCGCCGCCACCGTGTTGATCGGCGACCTCACCGCACTGGTATACAACCTGCTCAGCGGCGACCTTAGCCTGCGCTTCCTGCTCAAGGTACTGGTGGTCGGGGTCATCGCCGGCACCGTGTTCGGCTATTACCTGTGGGACCTGCGCCAAGAGGAGGTCGAGGCATGAGCCGCACGGCTTGGGGCACCCGCGTACTCTGGGCGACCGGCATCGTCACTGCAGCCGCAATTGCAGCCGGTGTCTGGGTCATCGATTCACCGTCGCAACAGCGGCTCAAGCGCCTGGACGATGCACGCATATCGCATCTGCGCACGCTGGAAATCGCAGCAACCAATTACTGGCGCGAGAACGATGCACTGCCGCCCAACATCCTCGCCCTGGTCGCGCAGCCCGGCATGATCCTGACCTACAAGGATCCTGCCGGTGGGCCCGACTACCGTTACCGCACCTTGGACGCCACCCATTACGAGCTGTGCGCGCAGTTCGACAGCAGCACCGCGGACGGCCCCCAACGTGCCAGCGAATGGGCACACCCTGCCGGCAACCACTGCTTCCGCCGGGCGGTAAGCGCCAGGGACAGCGAGTAAGCCGTGAGCCCCCAGGACGATCCGCGCCGTGCGCAACTGCGACGACTGAAGCTGTACGCCGTGGCGATGCTGCTGGCGATGCTGGCCGGTTTCATCGTCAGCCACATCAACGGCGAGCGCGGCATCTGGGCCTGGGTTGGCGCGTTCTGTGAGGCGGCCACGGTGGGCGCTCTGGCGGACTGGTTTGCGGTGGTGGCCTTGTTCCGGCGGCCGTTGAACCTGCCGATCCCGCATACGGCCATCATTCCGCGCAACAAGGAACGCATCGCCGACAGCCTGGCGGTCTTCGTCCGCGATCACTTCCTGGAGCCGGAAGCGCTGCTGGCCAAGCTGAAGGTATTCGACCCGGCCACCCGCCTGGGCGAATGGCTGGCACAACCGGCGCAGGCCAGGATGCTGGCTGGCATGGCACGCGGCTGGGCGGTGCAGGCATTGGACCTGCTCGATGAAGCTGCCGTGCGCCGCTCCATCCAGGGCTTCGTGGTGGCACAGCTGCGGCAATGGAACGCTGCGGGAACCGCCGGCGAGCTGCTTGGCCTGCTGACTGCCGACAACCGCCACCAGCGCGTGCTCGATGAAGGACTGACCCGCATCGCCCATTGGCTGGACAACGACAAGGTGCGGCAGCAAGCCTCGGCCTTGATCGTGCGCTACATCCGCAAGGAATGGCCAAAACTGGCCAGCACCGTGGACTGGGTCAAACCCATCGACGAGATTGGCGATTCACTGGCCGACAGACTGGCGCGCGCCGGCCTGGAAGAGCTGCAGGCGATCCTGTCGCAACCGGAGCATCCACTGCGGCAGGACTACGCTGCATGGATCGCCGATTACATCCGCCGCCTGCGCGACGATCCGGCCTTGGCTGCGAAAGTGGACGCACTGAAGCAACAGGTGATCGACCACCCCGCGGTGCAGGAATATGTGCAGGGCTTGTGGCAGCGCGTGCATGACTACCTGCGCACGGACCTGTCACGCGAAGATTCGGTGCTCGCCGGCCACCTTGAACGCAGCCTTGGCAAACTGGGCAGCAGCATCGGCAACGATCCGGCCCTGCGCGACGCGCTGAACCAGCACATGCTGGCAGGTGCAGAGAAGCTGACCAATCGCCTGCGCAGCGGCGTCACCAGCCATATCGCCCAGACCGTGAAGGCATGGGATGAAAAGAAGCTGGTCGAACAGTTGGAACTGAGCGTCGGCCGCGACCTGCAATACATCCGCTACAACGGCACCCTCGTTGGCGGCTTGATCGGCCTGTTGCTGCATGCACTGACCGGCTGGCTGAAGTTCTGATCCAGCCACAATGGGGCGGGCAACGCTTGTAGGAGCGGCGTAAGCCGCGAAGCTCGCACTCCATGAGGCCGATGTAGGTTCTGCAATCTGCACAAGCCAAGCGCTTTTGCGGATCGCAATCGAAGCGGTGATTTGACGGCTCGTGAGCTTCGCGGCTGACGCCGCTCCTACAAGAACCGCAGAATGCTTGTGGGAGCGGCGTAAGCCGCGAAGCTGAGATCCCATCCGGACGATACATGTCCTGCAATCCGTGCATTCCAACCACTTCTACGGATTGCAATCGAACCGGTGATTGGACGGTTCGTGGGCATCGCGGCTTACGCCGCTCCCACAAGCAATCCAAGGCCGTTTTTTTTGGGCACTTGCCACGACGCACAACGCGATCCATCGAAGCGTCGAGAGATCACTTTCCTGCGCGTCAACATCGCGCTGCAGAAAGTTCAACAGTTTCAAAAGACAATTTAGCTTGCCCTCATAAATAAGAATGGTTATCGTTACGAACTAGGCCGTACGCCCAGCCCCTCGCGGCAGCGATGCACCGCATCCACCGCCAAGCCCCGTGTACCCCCGATAGATACCAAGCCGCGCGACCCCAATGGGCCGACGCGCAGCACATGCGGGCAGCACGCGGGAAACCTTTCCGGCACCTCACACGCCAGTCGTGTGGCGTAGCCGTGGGCACTCCCCTGTTGGCCGCACCATTTTCGCCACTCAGGAAACGCCGATGCATCGCCCCCGTGCAACCACTCCGCTTTCGCTTTCACTGCTATCGACCGCCCTGGCCGTGGCTCTCGCTGGCAATCCCGCCTCTGCGCGTGCCGAAGCGCCGGCCGAAAGCGCAACCACACTGGATGCAGTGAAGGTTGTCGCCGAAGGCGAGCTATCCAACTCCTATACCGTCAAGCACGCAAAGACCGCGACCAAGCTGGACCTGTCGCTGCGCCAGACCCCGCAGTCGGTCACCGTCATCACCCGCCAGCGCCTGGACGACATGGGCCTGTTCTCGCTGTCCGACGTGATGGGCCAGGTCACCGGCGTGCATGTCTCGGTCACCGACAGCGAACGCATCAACTATGTCTCGCGCGGCTACAACATCACCAATTTCCAGGTCGATGGCATGCTCAACACGTTTGGTGGGTCGATCAAGACCAATACCGACAACGTAATCTATGAGCGCATCGAAGTGGTCCGTGGTGCCACCGGCCTGACCACCGGCGCAGGCGATCCGTCCGGCACCATCAGCTTCGTGCGCAAGCGCCCCACCGACACCGTGCAGATGGGCGCCAACCTCACGCTCGGTCGCTGGGGCAACCAGCGTATGGAGTTCGACATCGGCGGCCCGGTGGCCTGGGACGGCCGCATCCGCGCCCGCGCGGTCGCCGCCAAGCAGCAGAGCGACTCGTTCCGCGATGTCTACAAACTCGACAAGAACGTCTTCTACGGCATCATCCAGGCGGACGTCACCGACAGCACCCTGCTAGAGCTCGGCTATGAGTACCAGTCACCAGAGACCTCCGGCGTGACCTGGGGCGTGGTGCCTTACTGGGGTGTGGATGGCAAGCCAGCCAACCTGCCGCGCTCGACCAACATGTCAGCCTCGTGGAGCCAGTGGCCCATCGTCGAGAAGACCAGCTTTGCCCGCATCGAGCAGCAGCTCGGCGCCGGCTGGGCATTGAAGGGCAGCTTCACCCACGCCGATCGTGAGACCGATGGCAGCGTCTGGTACGGCGCCAACGGTTTCCCACGACCGGATGGCACCGGCGTCACCGCCTACCTGTCGCATTTCGCTGAACAGAGCACGATGGATGTGTTCGACGTGAACGTCGGCGGCAACTTCAAACTGTTCGGCCGCGAGCACGAACTGGTGTTCGGGCTGGGCGAGTCCCTGCGCAAGGGCGAGAACCCATCCATCACCATCCCCGCCTATTCCAGTGACTACGCGCAGGTGCCGGACTGGCGTAACTGGACCGGGAACATTCCCGAACTGCCGATCGTGCGGAACGGCTACCTGGGTTCGGAAAGCGAATTGAAGCAGCGTGCCGCCTATGTCGCCGCCCGCCTGCAGCTGGCCGATCCGCTGCTGGCCGTCGCCGGTGCCCGTTACAGCACCTGGGAAACCAAGAGCTGGCGCTACACCTACGACACCGCCGGCAACCGCACTGGCACCGCTCGCGGCGGCTACAAGCCGGAGAACACGTTTACCCCGTACTTCGGCCTGATCTACGACATCAACAGGTACTTCAGCGCCTACGCCAGCTATACCGACATCTTCCAGCCACAGGAATACCGCGACAAGAACAACAACTACCTGGAGCCTGTGGTCGGCGACATGTGGGAAGCCGGCTTCAAGGCGGAGTTCTTCGACGGCCTGCTCAACACCTCGGCTGCCATGTTCAAGGGCGTCAAGGACAACGTCGCCGAGGAAGACGACAGCGTCCCGCCGAATTCGCTGCCGGGTGGCGCCACCGCTTACCGCTCCACCGGCAAGGGCAACAAGGTCAAGGGTTGGGAAGTGGAAGCACAGGGCAGCCTGGGCGAGCACTGGAACCTGTCGGCCGGTTTCGCCCATACCACCAGCTACAGCCAGGAAGGCGTACGCCAGAACACCACCACTCCGGTGGACACCTTCCGCCTCAACACCAGCTGGCGCCCGGGCGGTGCCGAAGGCCGCTTCTGGCTTGGCGGCGGTGCCACCTGGCAGAGCGAGATCTGGCGCAACAGCAGCAAGCCTGCGGCCGACTACCTGACCAGTGGCGCAACCGTAAGCGCGCGCATCACCCAGGAGTCGTTCTACCTGCTGAACCTGTCTGCGGGCTACCGCTTCAACGAGAACTTCAGCGCCCAGCTCAACGTCAACAACCTGCTGGACAAGGAGTACTTCAGCAACGTGGGCTTCTACAACGGCGTGTACTGGGGTGAGCCGCGCAATGTGCTGCTGACCTTGCGCTGGAAGCTCTGATTTCTCCAGGGAACCACTGCCAGGCAGTGGCGGCCAGGGACGGCCGACTTATCCCTCGCCACCGGCTTTGCCGGTGGCGTCCGTATTGATCCGACTATGCAGGTTCCCGTGGACAGCACGCCTCTCGCCAGCCCCTGGTACACCCGTTTTGGCAGTTTCCTCGCGCGCCCCTGGTTGGGCGTGTTGTCGCGCTCGCTTGCCGCCATCGTCGGCGGCTACGCGCTGGCCGCCACTTCTTCGATGTTCTTCGCCGTGGCCTTGCCCATCCCCCGCAGCCAGGCCGTGCTGACCGGGATGCTGGTCGCCATCGTGCTGTGTGCGTGCGCCGCATTGTGGGCATTCGCTACCCGTAGCGCGCTACGCGCGTGGGTCGGCATCCTGGTCCCGACCGCGCTGTTGTGGCTGGGTACCCAGTGGTTGGGAGCTACCGCATGAAGAACGGATTCCGCCAATCGATGGCGTGGCTGCATACATGGACCGGCTTGCTGGTCGGTTGGTTGCTGCTGCTGATCTTCATGGCCGGCACGGCCAGCTACTATCGCGAGGAAATCAGCCGCTGGATGCGGCCTGAGCTGCCGCGCAGCACGGTCAGTGCCGACGATGCCGCTGGCCGCGCACTCAGCTTCCTGCAGCACAAGGCGCCGCAGGCCGAGAGCTGGAGCGTCACCCTCCCCGATACCCGCAACCCGGCAATGCGCATGTTCTGGCGCAACCCGGAGTCGATGGTAAAACCGCCAGTCGAGGGCGAGAAGCGTCGGCGACGCGGCGGCGGCCGCTTCGGTGATGCCACCGTCGACCCCAATACCGGCAATGAAGTCACCGCGCGTGAAACCCGCGGCGGCGACTTCTTCTACCGCCTGCACTTCGACCTGCATTACATACCGGTGATCTGGGCTCGCTACATCGTGGGTTTCTGCGCGATGTTCATGCTGGTGGCGATCATTACCGGCGTCATCACCCACAAGAAGATATTCAAGGACTTCTTCACCTTCCGCCCGCAGAAAGGCCTGCGTTCGTGGTTGGATTTCCACAACGTCAGCGCGGTGATGGCGCTGCCGTATCACGCGATGATCACCTACACCGGCATCGTCACCTTGATGTTCCTGTACCTGCCGTGGGGGGTGAAATCGGCCTATCCGAACGACGAGGACGCGTTCTTCAGTGAAGCCTTCGCGCGCATGGCCGAAGTCGAATCACCGGCGCAAGGCACGGCGGTGCCCGTGCCGATCCAGCAATTGATGGACAGCGCACGCAAACAGTGGAACGGCGCAGATATCGCTGGCTTCACCGTGTACCGCCCCGGCGCTGCCAATGCCGTTGTCGACATCCAGCAGCGCGATGGCAAGCGCCTGTCCATAGACACGCCGTCGCTGCGCTATGACGCAGTCAGCGGCCAGTTGCTGGAAGCCAGCCCCGGCGCCGGTGGTGCAACGCAGACACGTGGCGTGATGTACGGCCTGCACCTGGCGCGCTTCGCGGACTGGGGACTGCGTGCGCTGTTCTTCCTGTCCGGCTTGATCGGCTGCCTGATGGTAGCCAGCGGCGTGGTGCTGTGGGCAGTGAAGGAGCGGCCCAAGCATGCCAAGTCCGGCAAGACCGGTTTCGGCCTGCGCCTGGTCGATGCCTTGAACATTGGTGCCGTCGCCGGACTGCCGATCGCCTTCGCCGCTTACTTCTGGGGCAACCGCCTGCTGCCTGTGCAACTGGCAGAGCGTTCGGCGGCAGAGGCCAATGTGTTCTTCTGGGCCTGGGGCGCTGCCCTGCTGGCGGCTTTCATCTGGCCCAAGCGGATGATGTGGGCCTGGCAGCTGTATGTCGGCGCAGCCTTGTTCGCGCTGATCCCCCTGCTCAACGCCTTGACCACGAATGCGCATCTTGGCGCGAGCATTGCCGCCAGTGACTGGGTATTGGCCAGCTTCGACCTGTGCATGATCGCCTTCGGCGCGATGCTGGCCTACTGCGGCTGGCGCATGCAGCACTGGCAACCACCGTTGAGCGCTGCCGAGAAGAAGCGCCGGCAACAGGCCGCAGTCGCAGCGGAGGCAAGCGCATGATGCTGCTTGCCCTGGGTTTGTCGTTTGCTGCGTTCGCCGCCTTGTCGTTGGCGATGGAGAAGCACCAGCTGGAGCTGCATGGCAAAGATGGCGCCAGCGTTTCGCGCATGCGGCTGTGGCGCTGGTTGGGCTGGAGTCTGCTGACAGCTGCGTTCGCGCTGTGTGTGTGGCGCGGTGGCTGGGCGCTGGGGCCGGTGTGGTGGCTGGGGGCGATGACACTCGCCGGCTTGCTGCTGGCGTTCGGGCTGTACCCTTACCGGCCGCGCTGGATTGCGCCGTTGGCGTGGGCGTTGCCGGTAGCGGGGCTGGCGGCAGCAACCCTGCTGTAGAGCCGGGCCATGCTCGGCTGGGGCATTACCGGCCACGGCAAAAGCCCCCCCTCCCCAACCCTCCCCTTCGCTATGCGAAAGGGAGGGAGCAGAAGCGGTAGAGCCGAGCCATGCTCGGCTGGGGTGTTACCTGTAGTGCCGAGCCATGCTCGGCAGAGGCCTCACCCGTAGTGCCGAGCCATGCTCGGCATGGGCTTCACCGGTAAGGCCTCTGCCGAGCATGGCTCGGCACTACGGGTGAGGCCTCTGCCGAGCATGGCTCGGCACTACGCTGAGGCCGCCGTTGTTAGACCCGGCGCAGTTCCCAGGCGCGGTGGATGCGGGCGTTGCGCTCGAAATCCGGGCCGATGGTCTGTGCGGAAATCTCGCGGCAGATCGCGAACTCGGCAACCGCGTTCTCGTCCAGCTTGAAACGACGGAAGTTGTTGGAGAAGTACAGCACGCCGTCGGAGGTCAAACGATCCATCGCCGCACGCAGCAGGCGCACGTGCTCGCGCTGGATGTCGAAGTCTTCAGCGCGCGCCGAGTTGGAGAAGGTCGGCGGGTCGCAGAAGATCACGTCGTAGCGGTTCTTCTCCGCTTCCAGCCAGGTCACCGCATCGGCCTGCACCAGCGTGTGCTGGCTGCCGCCCTTGCCGTTGAGCGCGAGGTTGTCGGCACACCACTGCAGGTAGGTACCGGACAAGTCCACGCTGGTGGTCGATGAGGCACCGGCCACCGCGGCTTCCACGCTGGCCACACCGGTGTAGCAGAACAGGTTGAGGAAGCGCTTGCCACGGGCTTCCTGCGCCATGTGCGTGCGCAGCGGGCGGTGGTCGAGGAACAGGCCGGTGTCCAGGTAATCGAACAGATTCACACGCAGCAGCGCGTTGTTCTCGCGCACCAAAATGAACTCACCGCGCTGTTCGAAACGGCCGTACTTGCTGCCGCCCTTGCCACGCTCGCGCGACTTCAGCGCGACCTGCTCGGCCGGCACCTGGAACACCTCACGGGCCGCAGCGAGCAGTTCGTTGCGGCGGCGGCGCACGTCCACGTCCGGAATGGTCGCCGGCGCGGCGTATTCCTGCACATGCAGGAAGGTGCGGTTCTTGCCACCGTCCTCGCGGTAGACGTCGATGGCCGCCGCGTATTCCGGCAGATCGGCGTCATAGGCGCGGAAGCAGGTGATGCCTTCGCGGTTCAGCCAGTTCTTGAATTTCTTCAGGTTCTTGCGCAGGCGGTTGGCCACCATCTGCGCGCCTTCGCTGAGCTCGCGCGGCTGGCCGGCGTTCTCACGCTCCGGCACAGCGATCGGATCGCAGACGATCAGCGCGCACTCGATGGCGCCATTGAACATCTGGTACTTCTTGGCCGCGCGCAGGCCAGTGGCAAAGGCCAGGTCGGCGCTGCCGCACAGCAGGCTCGCACGCCAGGTCGGCACAGCCCGCTTGAGCGCATCGCCAATACGGCGGTACAGCACGGTGTCGGCGGCCAGACGCTCGTCATACGGCGGGTTGCAGACCACGCAGCCGGTTTCCTGCGGCGGCACCTGCACATCGGCCACGTCGCGCACACCGAACCAGACGGCCTCGCTGACGCCGGCGACCTCGGCATTTTCCTTGGCCGCACGGATAGCCTGCGGGTCGATGTCGCTGCCATGGATGACCTGCTTGAGCGCGGCACGACCGGCCTGCTCGCGCTCGCGCGCTTCGGCCATCAGTTCCTTCCACTGCGCCTGGTCGAAACCGCGCCAGCGGCTCGGTGGGATGCTGCCGTGGCGCTGCAGGCCAGGTGCGACGTCGGCGGCCATCAAGGCGCCTTCGATCAGCAAGGTACCGCTGCCGCACATCGGGTCGAGCAGGCCACCGCCTTCGGCGTGGATCTTCGGCCAGTTGGCGCGCAGCAGCACGGCGGCAGCCAGGTTTTCCTTCAGCGGTGCGTCGTTCTGCGCCATGCGCCAGCCACGGCGGTGCATCGGGCCACCGCCGAGGTCGATCGAGATCGTGGCCCGGCCCTTGCGCAGCGACAGGTTGATGCGCACGTCCGGGAACTCGACGTTCACCGACGGCCGCTCCATGCCCTGGTCACGCAGGCTGTCGACCACGCCGTCCTTGACCCGCTGCGCGGCAAAGCGCGCATGGGTGATGGCGGTACCGGATACATGCGCGTCCACCGACAAGGTCAGCTCGGGGGTGATGTGCTGGTCCCACGGCATCGCCGCCACGCCCTGATACAGCGAGTTCTCGTCCGGGCAATCGAATTCCTGCAGCGGCCACAGCACGCGGCTGGCCAGACGCGACCACAGCACCACGCGCTGCGCATCGCGCAATTCGCCCTCGGCATTGACGCCGGAAATGGTGGCGGTCGCCCGCGGCAGGCCCATCGCCAGCAGTTCGTCGGCGAGCAGGTATTCGAGGCCCTTGGCGCAGGAAACAAAGAAATTCACGGGAGATATCAACTTTCAGAAAGGGAATCAGGCCAGCCAGACGGGCGGGCACGGCGGCCGGCCCCGGGGCATCCAGGGGGTCTATTGTAGGCAGTTGCCCGTCGCGCCGTCGGATTCAGCCGACGGCCGCGTTCACAAACCGCGCAGCAAGGCCTCAAAGGCCTGGCAGGACGCATCCACATGGCGCATCAGGCGGTGGCCGTCGTTGACCAGCAGCAGCCGCGCTTTGCGCTCGGCGGCCCAGGCGATGACATCGGCGGCCGGGATCAGCTCGTCGTTCCAGGCGTGGACCACGCTGATCGGCACCGCCGCGGCATCCAGCGCCGGCATCGGCCCCATCGTGGTCGGCGGCACCATCAGGAACAGCCCGGCAACCGGCACCTGCAGCGAGGTGATGGCCGAGATATAGGCGCCCAGGCTGGACCCGGCCAGCACCAGCGGACCATGTGCGGCCTTTTCGGCTGCCCGCTCGATCAGCCGCTGCAGCCGCGCCGGCACGTCGCCGACCCTGCTGATATCGCTTCTGGCATCCAGATCGGTGTAGTCCGGGCGCTCATGGCTCCAGCCCAGGCGCTCGGCAACCTCAGCCAACGCGGTGACCTTGGTGGCGTCCGGGCCGCTCTCGAAGCCGTGCGACAGAATGCAGTGGCCGCGGCTCATGACTGGCGGCAAGTCGTGGGGGAATTCATGCGTGAATGCTAGCATCCACGCATGCACCTGCCGCCCCCCATCATTGCCAAGCCGCTGCCCTACGAGCACCAGTTGGCGCAGCGCAAGCTCGCCGATATCGACCTGGTGGTGATCCATTGCACCGAGCTGCCGGACCTGGCGACGGCGCGCGAGTACGGTGAGCGTGCGCTCTACGACAATGGCAGCGGCAACAGCGGCCATTACTACATCGACCGCGATGGCAGCATCCAGCAATACATCGCGCTGGACCGCGTCGCCCACCACGTGCGCGGCATCAATCCGCGCTCGATCGGCATCGAGCTGGTCAACCGCGGGCGCTGGCCAAACTGGTTCGACTCCAACAACCAGGCCATGAGCGAGCCCTATCCCGAAGCACAGATCGCCGCGCTGGTGAGGTTGCTGGAATGGCTGCCGCAGGCAGTACCGTCACTGCGTTACATCGCCGGCCATGAGCAGTTGGACACGGCCCTGGAACCGGCCAGCGACAACCCCAGCCTCAACGTGCAGCGCAAACTCGATCCGGGCCCGATGTTCCCGTGGGAGCTGGTGCTGCGCGCGATTGATCTGCAGCAGCTGCCGGAGTAAGCAACTCCCAGTACCTGCCTACTGCGGCAGGTACTGGAACTTCTCGCCGGCGGTCACCGCAAGATCCAGGCGATTGATGGCCGGCGCGATCGGGCACACCACGTGCGGGGTGAACGCGCAGGGCGGGTTCTCGGCGCGATTGAAGTCCAGCTGCACCACGCCATCGGAGGGCATGGCCGCGTACAGGTAACGCGCACCACCATAGGTTTCGCGGCCGCTGGTGCGGTCCGACAGCAGGAAGAACAAACGCCGTGATGGCGGCGCGGCCTCATCCAACACCGGCTGCAGCGTGTAGCTGCGCCCATTGACCTCGAACACCGCTTCGCCCGGCACGACGGCTGGCAACGGGGTGCCGATCGAGGTCAACAAGACTGCCTGCTTGGGCGCTGGGAACGGCCGCCATTGCGCCTTGATGTTCCATTTCGGGTCGACCGGGAAGTGCTCGATGGCGGTGAATTCCAGGCGCCGCGGCGACTGCGGGTCGCGATAGCGCCACCCCAGGATGCTGCCGGTGCGCACCAGATAGAACTCCGAATCACCCACTTGAACGCGACTGGCCTCGCTCACATGGGCCACACCGGGGACCAGAACCGCCCGCTCCAGCGGCTGACCATTGATCCGGGCACCCGCGCGACTACCTGCGGTGAAGATGGCCTCACCGTCGCGGTCCACCTGCAGGAAACCCAGATCTGCGGGGCCACTGGGCAACACCACATCATTGGCCGCGGCACTGCCCACCCGGTAAGCGCCGGCCTTGAGCCGCCCCGAGCCGGTATAGCTGAGCCAGCCCTCGGGCGCGCGCAGTTGCACCAGACGCTGCGTCCGCCACTGTTCAACCTCGCGCAGATACTGACGCACCGCATCGCCGGACAAGCCGTTGCCTGGCGCATTGCAAGCACCAAGAACCACCATCACCAGCACTACGCCCAGCCATTTCAATGAACGCACGCTTCCCCCGAAGCATTCATACCCATCGGCACCGCGCCCACTCGCGGCGTACTGATCACTCAACGTGTGGCGATTGGTCGGCCTGCATCGCTGGACCAACCACTCCAGGAATCACTGAATACACGCAGCCCAGGCAAACCCGCATGCGCAAACGCCAAGGCCAGATGACAGGCGGTGACACCCGAACCACACATCACCGCCATCTGCGTCGGTGCCTGTCCGGACAACAGCGGCTCCAACTCGGCATGCAGTTCCTGCGCCGGACGGAAACGACCATCACGCAGATTCATGCCGAACGGTCGGTTCAGCGCACCAGGCACATGCCCGGCTACCCGATCCAGGGGCTCGACTTCGCCGCGGTAACGTTCACCTGCACGCGCGTCCAGCAACCATGCCGGCGTCTGCGACAAGCGCGACTGCACCTCATCGGCACTGACTACCTGGGTCATGTCGAACTGACCGGGATAGGCCGGCAATGCAGGCACCACAACCGGGGCCGCATCAACCGCGTACCCTGCCGCCTGCCAAGCGGCCAGACCGCCATCGAGCACGGCGACCTTGCGATGGCCGATCAGGCGCAGCAGCCACCACAGGCGCGCCGCCGCCATGCTGCCATCGGCCGCATCGTAGACCACCACCTGGGTATCGGGCGCAATGCCCCAGTGTCCCAGACGCGCTGCAAAGACCTCGCTTTCCGGCAACGGGTGTCGGCCATGCCCCTGCTTGCCCATGTCCGACAGATCGTTCTCCAGATCCGCATGGAGCGCACCGGGAATATGTGCGGCGGCGTAGCCAGCGGCACCTGCCTGCTTGTCCGCCAACGAATAGCGCGCATCCATCACCCGCACCGCGGTGCTGGCGGTGGCGCGGGCATCGACCACGCGCAACTCGGGCTGTGCCAAGGCATTGGCCAGCTCCGCTACATCCACCAGCGTGGTCCACGAAACGCCAACCTGGCTCATGCCACCTGCTCCAAACGACGACGAAGGTTGTAGAGGATGGCTGCGGTCGCGCCCCAGATGCGCTGCCCGGGCCAGCTGTACTCCATGACATGACGGACACGCCCACCATGCTCGATATCCACCTGGCGCAGATTGGCCGGGTCCATCAGGTAATCCAGTGGCACCTCGAACACCTCGGCCACTTCGCCAGGTTCGGGACGTGCGATGAACGCCGGGTCCACGACCGCGACCACCGGCGTCACCCGGAAGCCGGTGATGGTGATGAAGGGGTCCAGATAGCCCAAAGCCAATACCTGGCTGCGCGGCAAGGCGATTTCCTCGTCGCTCTCGCGTAGCGCAGCTGCCAGCGGATTGCGGTCCAGGGTCTCGATGCGGCCCCCGGGAAACCCGACTTGACCGCCATGGTTGCGCAGCGCTTCGGTACGACGGGTCAAGATCACCTGGGTGCCCTGCGCGCGCGGCACCAGTCCGGCCAGCACCGCCGCTTCCACCGGCGGACCGGGCGGCAACAGGTCCTCCAGCTCCGAGCGGTTCCAGCCCGGCCCGGTTGGCGTCTGGGTCAGTGGCATCAAGGCCTGCTGCAACCGGTCACGCCCCTGCAGTTGCTCGGCAAACGCCTGCGCCTGGCGTGCGCGCCTTGGCAGTTCCTGCGTCATTACCCGTCGGCGCTCGTCCTCGCTCATGCGCATCCAGGCACCGATCTCGGCGCCATTGCGCCAGCAACCACGGCAATAGCCCTGCTCATCAAGCGCGCAGATGCCAATACAAGGGCTGGAGATGACACGAGCAGGTGCATCCATCAATTCCGACATCACGCTAGCGTAACGCGAGGCGCACTTCCGGACCAGTTATCCCCCTTTGTCAGCAGGAGATTTGCCCAGTCCTGATGACAAATCAGGCACAAACGGCCACGCCAATCCAGCAGGCCCCGATGACGCTTAGGCCCATTCATTGTGTGATCTTCATCAAACTATGGTTGAGCTGCGGTTCATCTCCGGGCACACTCCAATTGCCGACAGGGGGAACACGAACCATCCAATGCGCGTGACGCGCGTTCGATCAGCGTGGCTGTGGGACGCCTGCCTCGCACGCATATGGATGGAGCCTTATCGCTTTTCACTCTGTAAGCGGAGCTCGGAAATGAGAATGGCAAAACCTTCCTTGTTGTTATCGGCGCTGGCACTGTCCGCCAGCCTTTCAGTACAGGCCCATGAGCCGCCAACGGACGGCAACCCAAGCACCCCTACCGAAAGCGGCATGGTAGCCGGCATCGATGCCAAGACCGGCAAGCTGCGCAAACTCACCGATACCGAGATCCGCGCGCTTTCCGAAAAGGCAAACGCAATGCCTTCGGCAAGCCGCAGCGCCGCCGGCACCAACGCCGCCTGGGCACGCATTCCGCAGACCGGCACCGATGCCGCCAAGACCATCCGCCTGCAGAGCAACGGCATGAGCACTGCCGACCTGCCGCTGTCCGCGTTGAGCTCATTGAGCGTCGAACGCGATGCCAACGGTGAAGTACAGATTCTGGAGAACGGCGCACCGCTTTCGCATGGTCGACAGGAGGTGTCGGAATGAAGACGCTGCTGCTTTCCGCCGTCATCGGCAGCGCCGTGCTCAGCGCATCGGCCAACGCCGCCATCATCACTCCGATCAACCAGGATCCCGCAGGCAAGGGCCTGAACGACACCACCGTACGCGCGCCTGAAGGCGGCAACCCCGGCAAGACAGTCGGTGAGCAACGCCGCATCGTCTACCAATTCGCCGCCGATCTATGGGGCGCGGTGCTGCAGAGTGACGTGGAGACCTTCGTCGGCGCCAGCTTCCAGGACCTGACCTGTACCGCGACCGGCGGCACCCTCGGCTCGGCCGGCGCCTCCTGGATCGCAACCACGCCGCCCACCGCCACCGAACTGGGCATGATGTACCACGCCCCGCTCGCCAATGCCCTCAACGGCAGCCGCATCACCATCAGCAGTTCCGGCACCGATATCACCAGCCGCTTCAACGCCAATCTTGGCGGCAGCAACCCGGACGGTACGCCATGCATGACCGGCTCGGGCTGGTACTACGGACTGGACGGCAAAGCGCCCGCCAACCTGATCAGCTTCCTCGACGTGGTGATGCATGAGATCGGCCACGGTCTGGGCTTCTCCGGCTTCGTCGGCTACACCACCGGCCGGCTGGGCGAGCGTGCCGGCATTCCGCAGTACTACGGGTATTCGGACGTCTATACCGAGAACGCGTTCGACAACCTGTCCGGCAAGCGCTTCACCGAGCCCACGATGACCAACGCGCTGCGCGCAACGTCGGTCAAGACCCGCGGCGCTCCGGCATGGAACGGTGCAACCACCAAGGCGCAGACGCCCCTGTGGCTTGATCCTGCGGTGGTGCTGTCGGTCAACGGCAGCGGCCTGGTCACGCAGTTCTACGGCACCGCATCCTTTGGCCCGCCGGCCACTCCGGCCAACTTCGCTGGCGCGGTTGTCGTCGCCAACGATGGCACCGGTGCCGACACCGCCGACGGCTGCGAAGCAATTCCCGCCGGCAGCCTCAGCGGCAAGGTTGCCTACGTCAATCGCGGCGGCTGCGCATTCGAGATCAAGGCAGCCAATGCGCAGGCGGCAGGCGCGGTCGCAGCGATCATCGGCAACGTCGCCAGTTCCGGCGATCCGGGCACCGCGCCAGGCATGGCCGAAGACGCCAGCGTCAACGCCACCATCCCAACGCTTAGCGTCAACCTCACCGATGCCAATCAGATCAAGGCAGCGGCACAGGCGGGCACGGCGTTGACCGCAAGCCTGGGCCAGGTAGCCGGCCGCTATGCCGGTGCCGATGCCAGCGGGCGTCCGCTGCTGTATGCACCGGCCATCGTTGCCAGCGGCTCTACCTTCTCGCACTTCGAGAGTGTGCTGGTACCCGACGCGTTGATGGAACCGGCCAACAGCCCCAACACCGACGCGGGCCGCATGGTCGACCTGACCTTGGCGGTATTCGTCGACCAGGGTTGGGACTTGAACGCTGGCACGGCGCGCATCGGCAGCTGCGATACGGGCGTGAAACTGTTCAAGAACCCGGGCTTGATCGCCGGTGCCAATGTGCAGGCCCAGGATCGCCTGTGCCGCACCACCGCCAACGGCAACCGTGCGCTCTACCTGCGTTGCATGAACGACACCGCTGCCTCGCTGAAGGCCGTGAACCTGATCAGTACCGTGGAGCAGGCTGGCATCCGCACATGTGCGGCCAAGGTGACGTCGCCGTAAATCCAGTCGAGCAGGGATTGCCGGTAGTGCCGAGCCATGCTCGGCAGAGGCTCTACAAGCGAAACCAGCAAAACAGCACTGGATGTTGAACAAAGAGCCGGCGCCTAGGTGGCGTCGGCTCTTCTTTTTCACACAACACTGAAAGCTACCTGGCCTGCAACAACCCAGCTTGCGATGGTCGGCTACTGCGGCCTTGGCCGGTTGCGCGCCTGCACTGCGCTGATCGTTGATGACGCGCAACTGCTGGTGTCGCCGGGAAAGCCCTTGCCGAGCATGGCTCGGCACTACATGTGCTTGCAGACAAAAAGAAAGCGCCGGTGTTGCCACCGGCGCCTCTTGTTGCATCACTGGTTTGCGCTTACTTGACGCTGACCAGCTTGATCTCGAACTGCACAGCCACGTTCGGCGGGAACGGGGTGCGCGGGTCGGCACCGTAGGCCTTCTCCGGCGGCAGGGTCACTTCCCACTTGGCGCCGGCCGGCATCTGCAGCAGGGTTTCGCGCATGGCAGCCATTTCCACTTCGCTCAGCTTGATCGACGGAATCGACTGTGCCGGGCGAGCTTCGGTCGGACGCTGGCCGTACGGGAACGGACCGGCAACTTCCAGTGCAACGGTGCTGGCCTGGGTCGGCTTGGCGCCGGCACCGGCTTCGATCACGCGGTACTGCACGCCGCTGGCCAGGGTCTGCACGCCGGCCTTGGCCTTGTTGGCGGCAATGAACTGGTCACTGCGGGTCTTGTTTTCAGCAGCAGCCTTGTCGTACTCGGCCTTGGCGGCCTGGGCACGGCCCTGCTCGCGGCGCTGGAAGGCTTCAACGGCCGGCTTCAGCTGGTCGGCGGTGATTGCCGGCTGCTTCTTGGCGTAGGCATCCTGCAGGCCCTTCACCACCGAAGCGATGTCCAGCTGCTCGCCACGACCGGTGAGCTCAGCCAGGTTGTTACCGTAGTCATAGCCGAAGTAATAGCTCAGCTTGCCCTTTTCGGACGCGATGTCCTGGGCGAAAGCGGTGCCGGTGACGGCCAGGGCGGCCACGGCGACCGCAATAGAACGCAACTTCATCAAACAGTTCTCCAGGAATGGTGTCTCAGGGCAAGCATGCCGCTAGAGGCGACGGGTTAGGATAGCCGTCACAAAGGCTGTCCGCCACTGACGACGCTCACCTACGACCGTCTTCGACTGAAAGAGTTCAATCCATTACTTTTTTTTAACGTTTCGAGGCTTTCACCCCATGTCCGAGTCACCGGTTTCGATCAGCACCCACGCAGGCGTCCGCACCATCACCGTGCAGCGCCCGGAAAAGCTCAACGCCCTCAACCGGCTGACCCTGGAAACCCTGGATGCCGCCTTCGCCGACGTAGCACTGGCCGAGGATGTAAGGGTTGTGGTCCTGACGGGCGCGGGTAGCAAAGCCTTCGTTGCCGGCGCGGACATCGCCGAAATGAATACCTTGACCCCGGTTCAGGGCCGCGATTTTTCGCTGGTCGGACAGCGCCTGATGCGCCGGATCGAGCGCCTGAACAAGCCGGTCATCGCAATGGTGAACGGTTTCGCACTGGGCGGCGGCATGGAACTGGCCATGGCCTGCCACCTGCGCATCGCCGCCGATAGCGCCAAGGTCGGCCAGCCGGAGATCAACCTGGGCCTGGTACCGGGTTTTGGCGGCACCCAGCGCCTGCTGCGCCTGGCCGGCCGCGCGGCCGCGCTGGAACTTTGCCTGCTGGGTGCACCGATCAGCGCCGAGCGCGCCCAGCAGTTGGGCCTGATCAACCGCGTGGTACCGGCCGCCGAGCTGGAAGCGGAAACCACCAAGCTGGCCGAGCAACTTGCCAATGCCGCACCGCTGGCGCTGCGCGGCATCCTCGACGCGATCAACGTCGGAGGTGAGTGCGCTATCGAAGAAGGACTCGAATACGAAAGCGCACAGTTCGGCCTGGTGTTCTCCACCGACGACATGCGTGAAGGCACCAGCGCCTTCCTGGAACGCCGCAAGCCGGAATTCAAGAATCGCTGAGTTGTCCATGTCCAACGCAAGCGCTACACCCCGCCAACTGCTGCAATTCGTGCTGGACGATGATCTGGATGCGGCGCTGCGCGCCGGGCTGATGGACTACATGCCGCAGCCCGGCGATGAACTGCTGGATCCTGCGCAGCCGCAACTGCCACGACTGCTCACGCAGGCCCAGCAGCAGCTGCGCACGGCCTGGGCCGCGCGTGAGCGCCATCGCGCCCGCGCCGCGCGACTTGAACGCCGTGATGCCGAGCGCCAGGCACGCCGTGCGCCGCCGCCGGCAGCTGACAGCAAGCCTGCCCTGCCCTCTGCGGCGGCGGCAATCCTGGCACGTGCCAAGGCGCGCGCCGCAGAAAAGCCGGGCAAATGAAGCCAGTGGCAGTGAAGAAAGCTACAGTGAAGAAGACGGCCGACAGAAAAATCGCCGCGAAGAAGATCGCGGTAAAGAGCGCTCCGGCAAAAAAAACCGCACCGCGGAAAAGCACGTTGGCTCGCGGCAGCAAACGCATGAGTGCGGCTGAAGTATTGGAGATGTTCACCCGCCTGCGTGAGCTCAACCCGCACCCGACCACCGAGTTGGAATACAGCTCGCCGTTCGAACTGCTGGTGGCGGTGACCTTGTCAGCGCAGGCCACCGATGTTGGCGTCAACAAGGCAACCCGCAAATTGTTCCCGGTGGCCAATACCGCCCAGGCCATTCTTGCCTTGGGCGAGGAAGGACTGAAGCCTTACATCGCCACCATCGGCCTGTTCAACGCCAAGGCCAAGAACGTGATTGCCGCCTGCGCCATCCTGGTCGAGAAGTACGGTGGCGAAGTGCCGGCCGAACGCGCCGCGCTGGAAGCCCTGCCCGGGGTCGGCCGCAAAACCGCCAACGTGGTGCTCAATACCGCCTTCGGCCAGCCGACGATGGCGGTGGACACGCATATCTTCCGCGTTTCCAACCGCACCGGACTGGCACCTGGCAAGGATGTACGGGTGGTCGAGGATGGGCTGGTGAAGGTGATTCCGGATGAATTCCTGCAGGATGCGCACCACTGGCTGATCCTGCACGGGCGCTATGTCTGCAAGGCGCGCAAACCCGATTGCCCGCAGTGCGTGATCCGTGATCTCTGCCATTTCAATGACAAGACCGGCGACGCCGCGTGAGCGCTGCTGGCTGCCATCTGTACGACACTTTCCCGTAACAGCCCCAAGGCCCAATACGCAGGCCCTTGTGCCACAAGGCCAAAGCTCGTCGTTGAACTGTCACATTTACGCAATCTTTACGCCCTAGCCTTCGCAGCAACCTCCAACCGCCTGCAAGGCTACCCACCCAATGAAACTGCATCGCCAACTCCTTACCGCGGCCGTGGCTGCTGCACTGTTCGCGCCGGCTGCACACGCTGAAGTCGCCATCGACGTTATTGGCGGTTCCGAAATCACCTTCGAAGGCCTGGTCCAGGCCGACGGCAACTGGTTCAGCAATGACAAGGCCGACCTCAATGGCGTTGCCAAGAACGGCAAGGACAGCGAGTTCGAACTGCGCCGCGCCGAGCTGGTGCTGAAGGGCAAGGGCCCGGGCAACATCGAATGGGTGGTCGGCTACGACGCCAAGGCCGACAAGTTCCTCGACACCAACGTCAAGTACAAGCTGGGCGGCAACAGCAACCACTTCCTGCAGGCTGGTCAGTACAAACAGCCGAACAGCCTGGAAGAACTGTCCAGCACCAAGAACAACGACTTCATCTCCAAGGCCACCGTCACCAACACCTACGCAGTTGCCCGCCGCCTCGGCGTTGGCTACGGCGTTGGCGATGCCAACTGGTCGGTCACCGCTTCGGCCTTCGGCCGCGAGCTGACCCGTGACCTGGCCCATGGCAGCGGCTACGGCGTGCGCGGCACCTTCGCCCCGATCAACGAGAAGGGCAACATCCTGCACCTGGGCCTGAGCTACGTCGATTACGACACCGACGCCGACCTGCTGCGCCTGCGCGCCCGCCCGAACGCCGACCTGGCTACCGTGCGTCTGGTCGACAGCGGCGACCTGAAGGACACCGACCGTCTGAGCACCATCGGCGCCGAAGCCATGTACGTGCATGGCCCGTTCAAGGCCCAGGGCGAGTACTACAGCTCCAAGGCCAAGCGTTACGACCACGACAACTACAGCACCGACGGTTACTACATCAGCGGCGTGTGGAACGTGACCGGTGAGACCTGGGGCTACAAGGGCGGCACCCCGAGCCTCGGCCTGCCGGATGAGCCGGGCCGCGGCATGTGGCAGCTGGGCGCACGCTTCGACCACATCGACCTGAACGACGGCGGCCTGAAGGCCCCGGCCGTGGTCGGCGGCACCCCGCTGGTGGACGGCGTGCTCGGTGGCAAGATGGACATCTGGACCGTCGGCGCCAACTGGTACTGGCGTTCGAACTTCAAGGCCTCGCTGAACTATGTAATGGTCGACAGCAACAAGTACTCCTCGTCCAGCAAGAAGTTCGTCAGCGACAAGCCGGACATCCTGGAAGCGCGCCTGCAGTTCTTCTGGTAAGCATTGGCTGCATGCAATACCACGAACGCCCCGCAAGGGGCGTTCGTCGTTGCAGCGATTGCGCTTTTGTAGGAGCGGCGTAAGCCGCGAGGCAAGCAACGTCGATGCTCAAGCAATCGCCGCAATCTGAAGGTCTGTCAGCTTCGCGACTCACGCCGCTCCTACAACGGCAGGCGCCGCTGCGCTTGCTGAAGCTGTGTAAGCTTCGCAGCTTACGCAGCTCCCACAACGCATCCGGGGAGCGCTCCAACCGGATGGATTCCATGCGCACCTGCCTGCTGGCACTACTGCTATCCCTGCCCGTCACCAGCTTCGCCCAGGACTGTGGTGATGACGCTGCCGCGCGTATAACCCAGGCGTACCAACAGCGCGACACCGCCGCCCTGCCCGACCGCTCCGGCTGGTCCTTCGACGCCGAGCGCGGCGCTTGCCGGGTATGGCCAGCGGATACTTCGTTGACCTTGATCGCGGTACCGTTTCTGGGCCCGGAGGGATCCAATGGTGACTCCCAGTCGGGCGACCTGGATGTATTGGTGGTCGACAGCGCCAGTCTGCGCCCACGCGCGGGGCTCCGCCTGCCCGAGGTGATGAACAGCGATGCGATCCATGTCGACAGCGTCGGCCTGGATACCGCGCGTTACAACCTCTCGCCGAGCGTACGTGCGTTCGGCGTACGCAGCTCACGCAGCAACTCCTCGCAACCCAACCCTTTCAGCGAAACCCGGCTGCAGCTGCTGGTACTCAACGGCAGCAACCTGGAAGCAATTACCGGGCAGATCGTGATGTCCAGCAGCGGCGGTGAATGGGATACCCGCTGTGCCGGTGAATTCCATGAAACAAAGCGCACGCTGGAGGTTGGCCCCACCCCCGCGCAAGGCTGGGCAACGCTGACAATCCGTGAACGCGGCAGTTCAACCGTGAACCACGAAGATGCCAAGGGTGACTGCGTGGAAGCCCGCGAAGAGCAGCCCGTGCGCAGCTTCAAGCTGCTACCAGAGGGCCGCAGCTACCCGCTGCCAAGCGAGGTTGAAGCGGCATTCTGATTACATGCATCACTGTCATATGTGCGTCATATGACAGACGCTGCGCTGTCATCAAATGGTTATGGAATAGGCGCCGGGGCGGAAACCACCGCACATCAACTCCCAGGAGCCATTCGTGATCCACGCCATCAAATCGCGCGCCGCTGTAGCCATCCTCGCAGCGTCGTCCGTGTTCGCCGCCAATGCAGCCGATGTCACCGGCGCCGGCGCGTCCTTCATCTACCCGGTCATGTCCAAGTGGTCGGCCGACTACAGCGCTGCCACCCGCAACCGCGTCAACTACCAGTCGATCGGTTCGGGCGGCGGTATCGCCCAGATCAAGGCCAATACCGTTGACTTCGGTTCGTCCGATGCGCCGCTGAAGCCGGAAGAACTGGCGTCGGCTGGCCTGGTGCAGTTCCCGTCGGTGATCGGCGGCGTGGTGCCGGTGCTCAACGTGCCGGGCGTGGACGCCGGTGCGATGAAGCTGGATGGTCCGACCCTGGCCAACATCTTCCTGGGCAAGATCACCAAGTGGAATGACCCGGCCATCGCCGCACTCAATGCCGGCCTGACCCTGCCGGACACCAAGATCACCGTCGTCCATCGTTCCGACGGTTCGGGCACCACCTTCAACTTCGTCAACTTCCTGTCCAAGGTCAACGCTGACTGGAAGACCACCGTCGGTGAAGGCACCAGCGTCCAGTGGCCGGTCGGTATCGGCGGCAAGGGCAACGAAGGCGTGGCCGCTTACGTCAAGCAGATCCGCGGCTCGATCGGTTACGTCGAGTTCTCCTACGCCCTGCAGAACCGCCTGACCTTCTCGCGCATGAAGAATGCCGCCGGCAACTTCGTGCAGCCGCGTGACGAGACCTTCTCGGCCGCTGCTGCCAGCGCCGACTGGGCCAACGCACGTGACTTCTACCTGGTGATGACCAACGCTCCGGGCGAACAGGCATGGCCGATCACCGCCACCAACTTCATCCTGATGCGCAAGCAACCGAAGAGTGCCGAAGGCGCCAAGGCGGCGGTTGAGTATTTCCGCTGGATCTACGCCAACGGCGACGCCCAGGCCCGTCAGCTCGACTACGTGCCGCTGCCGGACCCGCTGGTCCGCCAGATCGAAACCTACTGGCAGCAGAACCTGCGTTACTGAGTAAAGAGCCGGCGGGTCCCTCTCCCTCGCCGTCTCAAGCGCGGATCAAGTGATCCGCGCTTTTTTTGTTTTTTGTAGGAGCGGCGTCAGCCGCGAAGCCGGGTATTCCGAAGACCCTGTAGAGCCCCGCCCAGGGACGCGGGCAGCCCCCCCCGGAGGCGCCCAGCCCCGCCAGGGGCGGGCCGCCCCGGGCGGGGGAAAGGGGAAACCCCCACCCCCGGCCGG